>JACORX010000341.1 GCA_016179165.1 Candidatus Rokuibacteriota bacterium
CCGCCCGCCTCCCCCGCGATGTTCGAGCTCGTCTTCTTCTCCCTCCTGAACGGCCTCGTCTACGGCATGCTCCTGTTCATGCTGTCGAGCGGGCTCACCCTCATCTTCGGCATGATGGGCGTGCTGAACTTCGCCCACGCCGGTCTCTACATGCTCGGCGCGTACTTCGCCTACACCATCACCGGCCACCTCGGCTTCTGGATGGCGCTCGTGGTGGCGCCGCCGCTGGTCGGGGTGCTCGGCGCAATGATCGAGCGCCATGGCCTCCGGCGCGTGCACCGCTTCGGCCACGTGGCCGAGCTGATCTTCACCTTCGGCGTGGCCGTGCTCATCGAGGAAGTCGTACAGTTCGTGTGGGGGCGGACAGCCAAGAGCTACGAGGTGCCGGGGCTGCTGAACTTCGCGCTGTTCCGGCTCTTCGAGGGGAGCTTTCCGGCCTACAAGGCCTTCATGCTCCTCATCTCCGTTGGCATCTTCGTGTTCCTCTTCGTCATCCTCACCCGGACGCGGGCCGGCCTGATCATCCAGGCCTCGCTCACGCACCCGAACATGGTGGCGATGCTCGGCCACAACGTGCCCCGCGTGTTCATGGTCGTGTTCGGCATCGGCTCGGCGCTCGCCGCGCTGGCCGGCGTCATCGCCGGCCCCGTGCTCGGCACATTTCCCGGCATGGCGCACGTGCTGGGGAGCATCGTGTTCGTCGTCGTGGTGATCGGCGGCCTCGGTTCCCTCACCGGCGCCTTCGTGGCCTCGCTGCTGATCGGGATCGTCCAAACCTTCGCGGTCGCCCTCAACGTCTCGCTGAACAGCGCGCTGGCTGGGATCGGGTTCCAGGTGGACGCCACCGGGCTCCTCCGCGACCTCTGGAAGGTCACCATCGCCCAGGTGGCGCCCATCGTCCCCTACCTCCTCCTCGTGCTCGTCCTCATCGTGCGCCCCACCGGGTTCTTCGGCACCCGCGAGACGTGAACCGCCGTTGGGTCGTCTGGGCGGCCGCCGCCGCCGTTCTGGCCGTGCTCCCCCACGTCGTGAGGACACCGGCGGCCGTCCCCGTGATGAACCAGATGGGGATCGCCGTGGTGTTCGCGCTGAGCTACAACATGCTGCTCGGTCAGGGGGGTATGCTCTCCTTCGGCCACGCCGTGTACTTCGGCCTCGGCGGCTTCATCGCCGCCCACGCCCTGAACCTGGCCGGCAAGGGCGTCCTGTGGTTGCCGGTGCCCCTCCTGCCGCTGGTGGGCGCGCTCGGGGGCCTCTGCTTCGGAGCCCTTTACGGGAGCTTCTCGACCACGCGGGCAGGCACCGTGTTCGCCATGATCTCGCTCGGCATGGCCGAGATGATGGCGGCGTCCTCGCTCATCCTCGACAGGTTCTTCGGCGGCGAGGAGGGCATCACGACGAACCGGGCCAAGGCCCCCACGCTCCTCGGCCTCGACTTCACGACCGACCGCAAGGTCTACTACGTGATCGCTCTCTGGGCCTTCGCCTCCGCCGTCCTGATGTACGTCTTCTCGCGGACGCCGGTGGGACGCATGGCCAACGCCGTGCGCGATAACCCCGAGCGGGCCGAGTTCGTCGGGTACAACCAGCGGTCGGTGCGCTTCGTCTCCTTCTGCGCGGCCGGGCTCTTTGCGGGCATCGGCGGCGGGCTCTTCGCCCTCAATTACGAGATCCTCACCGCGGAAAACATGGGCCTCACCGCCTCCGGCGCCGTCCTGCTCATGACGTTCATCGGCGGGATCGGGACCTTCGTCGGCCCCATCCTCGGGGCGATCGTCTTCACGTTTCTCCAGTCCATGCTGAGCGACTACACGAGCATCTGGCTGCTGTACCTCGGGATCCTCTTCCTCACCGCCGTGCTGTTCGTGCCGGCCGGCCTCGCCGGGGTCCTGTTCTTGCACGCCCCTGCCTGGCACGCGGGCCGACTCGGGCGGCTCTACGGTCCCTACCTCCTTGCCGGACTCCTCGCTCTCGCCGCCGCCGTCGGCATGGTCGGGCTCCTCGAGATGGTCCATTTCATCGTGTCGGCCCCGGCCAGCCGGAGCACCAAGCGGCTGTTCTGGGTGGCCGTCAATGTTCGCACCCTCGGCCCCTGGCTCGCCTTCGCCGCCGTGGCGGCGGCGGGCATCCTCGGTCTCCGCTGGTCGGCGCCGCGCGCGGCGGCGGCGTTCACCGAGGCGAGCCGCTCCCGATGACGCCGGCGCTCGAGCTGGTGGACGTCCAGAAGTCCTTCGGCCGCTCGGCCATCATCCGGGGGGTGAGCCTGGCCATCGAGGCGGGCACGCGCCAGGCGCTCATCGGCCCCAACGGCGCCGGCAAGTCCACGCTCTTCAACCTGGTGACGGGCAAGTACCCGGTGTCAAGCGGGCGCATCCGGCTGAACGGCGAAGAAATCACCGAGCTGCGGCCCTACGAGATCAACCGCCGGGGGCTGAGTCGCTCGTTCCAGGTGACGAACATCTTCTCCCGACTGTCCGTCTTCGAGAACCTACGCTGCAGCGTCCTGTGGTCCCGGGGCTACGGCTATTCCTTCTGGCATCTGGTCGAGAACGCGCGGGACGTCCGGGAGCGTGCCGAGACGGTGATGGAGCAGCTCAACCTCACCGCGCGGCGCCACATGCCCGCCGGACTCCTCGCCTACGCCGAGCAGCGCGCGCTCGAGATCGGCATCGCCATCGCCGGGGGCGCCGACGTGATCTTGCTCGACGAACCCACATCGGGCATGAGCCGGAGCTAGACGGAGCACGTCGTGCAGCTCATCCGCGACGTGACGGTCGGGAAGACGCTGGTCATGGTGGAGCACGACATGAGCGTCGTCTTCGACGTGGCCGATCGCATCGCCGTCCTCGTCTACGGCGAGATCATCGCCCACGACACCCCGGAGCGGATCCGGGCAAACCCCGCCGTCCAGGAGGCATACCTGGGCGTGCCGCAGAGCGCCGCCTGATGCTCGCGGTCGACGACCTTCACGCCTTCTACGGCAAGAGCCACATCCTCCGCGGCGTGACGCTCTCCGTGGGCGAGGGCGAGATCGTGAGCCTGCTCGGCCGAAACGGGGTGGGCCGCTCGACGACCATCAAGGCAATCATGGGCGACGTCCGGGCCCAGGGCTCGGTGAGGTTTCGCGACGAGGAGATCTGCGGGCTTCCCCCCTTTGTCATCGCGCGGAAGGGGCTCGGCTACGTCCCCGAGAACCGCGACATCTTCCCGACGCTGACCGTGCGCCAGAACCTCCTGCTCGGCCTGAAGAATCCGCGGCGGCCCGGCCGCTGGGCCGTGGACGACATGTTCCGGCTCTTCCCGGTCCTCGGCGAGCGCGCGGACCAGCCCGGCGCCGTGCTCTCGGGCGGCGAGCAGCAGATGCTCACCATGTCCCGCACCCTGATGGGCGACCCGCACCTCATCATGATCGACGAGCCGACGGAGGGCCTGGCGCCGCTGCTCGTCCGCCAGGTTGCCGACCTCCTCGTGGAGATCGCCCAGCGGGGCGTCTCGATCCTGCTTGTCGAGCAGAAGCTCACCATCGCGCTGACCATCTCCCGCCGGGTGTACGTGATGGGGCACGGTCGCATCGTCTTCGAGGGCACGCCCGAGGACCTCAGGCGCAACGAGGCCGTGCGGAGAGAGTGGCTGGAGGTGTAGCCGGGCCAGCCTGCGCTTCCGGCGCAGCCGGCGTCTGGATACCGTTGGTGCCTAGCCCGCCTAGAACTCAAAGACCTTTGAACGCAAGCTCGTGCGTGTTCGACCCCAGCCCCCGGCACCATTCACGTCCTGAGCGCCTCAAGCACACGAACCTGCGCCAGCCGAACGGATCCGGATCCTGGTAGGAATCAGATCTGATAGGTGACGTTATTGACCGCGACGAGTCCTTGAGGACAGCCGACAGGCCAGGCTTCGAGGAGAGGTTTGGAGGGCTCAAACACCGGGACCAGTACCGGCTCCTGGCCTGTTAGTCGAGCCTTGGCATGGCGTTCGGCGGTTTCCCCCACGGGCTAGCACCGATTTCGTGGCGATTGGGAGTGCGCGGAGCAGGGCAGGGCTGGATGGGCTCTCGATCGCCAGGTCGAAACGGACACCGACGAAGCGACGAGCCGCTTATTCGAGGCCTGGGCTCAGTTCAGCCGCGCTGCCGTGGCTTACTGGATCACCTCATCCGCCCGCCCCAGCAACGACTGCGGGATCGTCAGGCCGATAGCCCGTGCGGCCTTGAGGTTCACGACCAGTTCCAGGATGGGCGTAGCTGGATACGTACCCCGCCACGACCGGATCAACGTTGTCCGCCACCATGACAACGGGGATGGCCGTCGTCGCCCGTTGGACAGGCCCGATGGCTGCCGAACCTCCGGTGACCATGACATTGGGCTTGAGCCGAACTATCTCCGCAGCGAGGTCGGGAAGCTGTCCCTCGGTCTGTCCATACCGATGCTCGAAGATCACCGTGCGGCCTTCGATGTACCCGAGCTCCAGCAAGCCCCGCCGAATCGCTTCCACACGGTTCGAGTACGCTGCCGTCGGCGCCAGAATGGCGACGACAGGAACTTTCCCGGGGATCTGCTGCGCTTCGGCGGCAAGCGGCGTGGCGAGAAGGCCGCCAGCGATGGCCTCAAGGAATCTTCTGCGTTCCATCACTGGGTTTTCCCGCAAGGGGTCTGCGAGGCAGGCGCGAGGGCATGCGGGAGGTGAGGCCACCGGGTCGGGTCCATGCAGGAGCCCTCCTTACAGGCTGGCAGCGAGTCTAGCAGAGTCAGGGCCTCTCCGACGCGACACCGAGTGCGACATTGACGCCAAAGGAGATGAGCGCCTCCGTGGCCGTGCCCGTGGTGACGGCTGCGCCGTCGGGGAGGAATCGAACGCCGGCATCCCGCATCGAGGACAGCCTCAACGCGGGCGGATGCAGTATAAGATAGCCCCCATGCTCGATCTGGCCCGGAGCTTCGACGTCCTCGTGATCGGTGGCGGCAACGCCGGGCTCTGCGCGGCGATGACCGCCAGCCGCGCGGGCGCGAGCGTGCTGCTGCTCGAGTCCTCGCCCGAGGTCTTCCGCGGCGGCAACAGCCGCCACACCCGTGACATCCGCTACATGCACGACGGGGCCACCGACTTCGTCACCGGTGCGTACAGCGAGGAGGAGTTCTGGGAGGACCTGTGCCGGGTGACGCACGGCGAGACGACCGAGCCGCTGGCGCGGCTCACCATCCGCGAATCGGTCGATCTCGGCGACTGGATGCCGGCGCACGGCGTGAGATGGCAGCGCCCGCTGCGAGGCACGCTCCACCTGGCGAGGACGAACGTCTTCTTCCTTGGGGGCGGGAAGGCGATGATCAATGCCTACTACGACACCGCGCGCAAGCTCGGCGTCGAGGTCGCCTACGCGGCGGAGGTACGCGAGCTCGACGTCCGCGAGGGTGAGTTCCGCGCGGCCACCGTCGCGTTCGGCGGCTCGTCGCGCGAGGTCCGCGCCAAGTGCGTCGTGGTGGCGGCGGGAGGGTTCGAGGCCAACATTGCCTGGCTGAAGGAGTACTGGGGCGAGGCCGCCGACAACTTCGTGATCCGCGGCACGCCATACAACCGGGGGCTGATGTTGCGAAAGCTCCTCGATCACAGAGTCCAGCCGGTGGGCAACCCACGCGAGTTCCACGCGGTCGCCGTGGACGCGCGCGCCCCCAAGTTCGACGGTGGGATCGTCACCCGCCTCGACAGCCTCCCCTTCGGCATCGTCGTGAACCGGGATGCCCGGCGTTTCTACGACGAGGGCGAGGACTTCTGGCCCAAGCGCTACGCGATCTGGGGCGGGCTCATTGCGCGCCAGCCGGGCCAGGTGGCCTATTCGATCGGTGATGCCCGCGCCGTGGGGCGGTTCATGCCGTCCGTCTTTCCGGCCGTCGAGGCCGGCTCGATTCCCGAGGTCGCCGCCTCGCTCGGTCTCGATCCGGCAGGGCTCACGGCCACCGTCGGTGCCTTCAACCGATCCGTCCGGCCCGGCTCCTTCGACCCGGCGAGCCTCGATGACTGTCGCACCGAGGGGCTCGATCCGCCGAAGAGCCACTGGGCGCTGCCGATCGATCGCCCGCCGTTCTGGGCGTACCCGCTCCGGCCGGGCATTACCTTCACCTACCTCGGGGTCACGGTGGACGAGTGCGCCCGCGTGGTGATGCAGGCAGGCCGGCCGTCGTCGAACGTCTTCGCCGCCGGCGAGGTGATGGCCGGCAACATCCTCGGCCGCGGCTACCTCGCGGGGTTCGGGCTCACGATCGGAACCGTGTTCGGCCGGATCGCCGGGCGAGAGGCGGCGCACCATGCCCTCCGCTGAGCGTCTCAAGGAGGCCGAGCGGCAGCTGGTGATCTGCAACGCCTGCCGCTACTGCGAGGGCTTCTGCGCGGTCTTCCCGGCGATGGAGCGGCGGCGGAGCTTCGCTCCGGCGGACCTCACGTACCTCGCGAACCTCTGCTTCGATTGCCGCGGGTGTTTCTACGCCTGCCAGTACGCGCCGCCGCACGAGTTTGCCGTCAACGTCCCCAAGGTCTTCGCCGAGCTGCGGACGGATACCTACCGCGAATACGGCTGGCCGCGGCTTCTGTCCGGCCTCTACCGGCGCGGGCTTGTGGGCGCCCTCGTCCCGAGCGCGGTCTGTGTCGCCATCATCCTGTTCCTCGTGCTGCTCCTGAGAGGGCCGGGGGTGCTGCTCGAAGTGGACGCGCGGGAGGGCGCGTTCTACCGGGTGATCCCGTACGAGGCGATGGTGGTGCCGGCTCTCCTGCTCTCGGTCTACGGGCTGGCGTTGTTCCTGATCGGCACCGTCCGCTTCTGGCGCGATACCGGGGGGCGCATCGGCGACCTGCTCGACGCGCCGGCGTTCGCGCGCGCCGCCCACGACGCCTTCACCCTGCGCTACCTCGGGGGCGGGGGCGACGGGTGCAACTACCCGGACGCCGCGTTCTCCTACGCGCGGCGGTGGCTCCACCACCTGGTGTTCTACGGGTTCCTCCTCGACTTTGCCTCGACCACGGTGGCGGCGATCTACGACCACTTCCTCGGCTGGAGGGCTCCCTATCCGCTCCTGAGCTGGCCCGTCGCGCTCGGCACGATCGGTGGTCTCATGATCATGGCGGGGACGCTCGGTCTGCTCTACTTGAAGCGACGGAGCGACGCCGTGCCCGCCGAGCCGCGCATGGTCTCGATGGACGTGGCGTTCCTGATGGCGCTGTTCCTGACGAGCGTCACCGGGCTCCTCTTGCTGGTCTTGAGAGAGACGCCGGCGATGGGGATTCTGCTCGCCGTCCACCTCGGCGTGGTCGCGGCGCTGTTCGTCACGCTACCCTACGGGAAGTTCGCCCACGTCTTCTACCGCTACGCCGCGCTCATCAGGAACGCGCGCGAGGAACGCGCCGAGCAAAC
>JACORX010000342.1 GCA_016179165.1 Candidatus Rokuibacteriota bacterium
CTCGGCAAGCCCGCCTTCCGGGGGGTCTGGCTCCGCCTGGCCCGCTGACAAGATGCGGAGGTCGCAGGCTGCTCAAAAGGGCCCAGATGCGAGGCGGCGCCCCGCCGTTCGAGTTGAGCGGCCGTTGTTGGCCGCGAGACGAGGGCTGAGTAGATCCGCACGCGAGGCGTACTCCCTGTACGTTGAGCGTGCGGCCGAGGGCGCCAACGAAGCAGATGGGCCTTTTTCAGCGGCCTGCTAGTCGCCGGCGATGAGACGGGGCAGGACGCGGAACGCCTCGGCGATGCGGGGGCCGTACCAGGTGGCGAGCTTGCCGTCTACCAGGTGGACCCGACGGTGTCGCACCGCGGGGATGTCGGGATGCGCATTGAAATCCGCCAGGTGGGCCTGGCGGAACCTATACGGCTCGTCCGGCAGCAGCATGACCTCGGGGGCGGCGCGGGCGACGTCCTCGAGCGTCACCTCCGGGTAGCGCGTCGCGGACCGGCCGAAGACGTTGTCGCCTCCGCACAGTGCGAGCATGTCGTGGGCGTACGTGTCGCGGTTGATGGTCATCCACGGCCCGCGCCAGATCGCGTAGAACACCCGGCGGGCGGGCTTCCCCGCGCAGGCGCTGCGCACGTCGCCCAGCGCGGCCTCGAGGGCCGCGGCCATCTCCCGCCCTCGCTCCGGCAGCCCGACTACGAAGCCGAGATCGCTCGCGAGCCGAATGCCCTCGGCGACGGTCCGGGGATACGTGACGTAGACCGGGATGCCCCAACCGCGCAGAGTCTCGACGTGCTCGCGAACGTTTTCCTCGACGTTGGCAACCACCAGGTCGGCACCGAGGTCTCGGATCACGTCCAGCTTCGGGTTCTTCTGGCCGCCCACACGCACCTTGCTTGCGACACCCTCAGGGGGCTCGGTGCAGTACACGGTGCAGCCCGCCATCGATGGGCCCGCGCCGAGGGCGAAGAGAAGTTCGGTGACGCTCGGAATGAGCGAGACGATGCGCCGGGGCGGCGCCGGCAGAATCACGGCGGCGCCCGTTGCGTCGTGGAACTCCATCGCGCGCTAGGATACCATGTGGGCGGAACGACCATGGAGCGCGCCGCCGATCTCCTCTACCGCCTGCTCTATAGCGGCGTGCTCGCGCGGCTCCCGGAACGGATTGCGGTGCCGCTCGGCCAGTGGGCGCTGCGACTCATCCCGCTCGACCTGCTGCCGCTGTTCCGCAACGACGATCCCCGCCTGGCGATCACGCTGGGCGGCGTGAGGCTGCCGAACCCGCTGATCCTGTCCTCCATGTACTACGACACGACCATTCTCAGGCGGGCGATGGGGCTCGGATTCGGCGCCGTCACCGCCAAGAGCATCACGCCGAAACCGCGCCCGGGGCATCCGCAGCCGAACCTCGTGCGCATCACCACGCCCGAGGGGCCCGGGCTCGTCAACTGCAACGGCTTTCACAATCCCGGCCTCGAGGCCTACCGCATCGCGCTGGCGTCGCTTCCCCATCGCGTCCCGCTCATCGTCGCCGCAGCGGGCGAGTCTGCGGAGGACTACGTCGCCGTGGTCGAGGGCCTCGCGCCCTTCGGCGATCTGGTGGAGATCAACATCTCCTCGCCCAATACCAAGCTCGTGTACGGCTGGTCCGAGCGGCCCCAGGAGCTGGCGAACGTCTTCCGCGCGGTGCGAAAGGCGACGGACAAGCCGATCATCGTCAAGGTGTCGCCGGATTTTCGCCGGATCAATGAAGAGACGACGATTCCCTCCGCGCGTGACGCGGGCATCACCATCGTGAACTGCGGCAATGCGCACCGCGTGGAGGAGCCGCGCCTCTCGCAGAAGGCCGGAGGGCTCTCGGGACCTGCGCTCTTCGCACGTACGCTCGAAAACGTGCGACGCCTGCGCGAGAGATTCGCCGATAGCATCGAGATCATCGCCACCGGAGGCATCGACGCGCCCGACAAGGCCCTCCAGGCGCTCCAGGCCGGCGCGACGGCGTGCGGCTACTTCACCGGATTCATCACGCGCGGCCCGCTCCTGGCGCGCACCATCCTCGATGCGCTTGTCAAGTCCTCTCGGTAACCCACACGTTATCCACTTATCCACAGACATCCACACCATGAAAAAATGCACGGTCCGATGCGGTTCTGCAGTCACGTATCGAATATATGACGCTCCGACCGTCCACCGCTTCGATAGGCTGAAAGGGAGGCAGCATTCACGCGTGTCCCACGCTCGAAGAGCGAGAAAACCCGCATCTGGTGCGGTGAAACGAAGCCTTGACATGGTTTGTGCGCGTAGCCAAGGTGGACACCTGCGCGGCATCTACGAGGTGAGAAACAGGACGTGAACACGCAGGCGAGGGGACGGTGAGTATGGAGGCCAGCCGGAAGCCACTGGCGAAGGTCGAAGGCAGGAAGCGGATGCGGCTCAGCGGGCTGACGGTGGTGTGGAGGGGAACGCCGAGCCTCGATGACTGGGTCGCCTACATCGCCAATGGCACGAAGTCGAAGAAGCTGATCCTGGCCGATCACACCTCGGAGCGGAAGGTAAAGGGCCTCCTGGAGCGCATCCGGGGCCTCTCCAAGAAGGAAGTCGAGAAGCTGGCCAAGGGCTAGCCCAAGGTCAGCGGCTTGGATGTTCATAACGCGCCCCGTTGGGCCAGGCTGATGAAACGCTCCCTCCCGATGATCACGTGGTCGTGGATGCGCAGATCGAGTAGCTTTGAACACTCGACCAGCTGGCGGGTGAGTCTCAGGTCCTCACGGCTCGGCGTGGGGTCGCCGCTCGGGTGGTTGTGGAGCAGGATGATGGACGCCGCGGATTCGAGGATGGCAGGCTTGAAGACCTCGCGCGGGTGGACGAGGCTTGCCGACAGCGTCCCCTCGGAGACGACCACGTCCTTGAGCAGGCCGTTCTGGGCGTCGAGGAGGGCAAGCCTGAAGACCTCCCTCTTGAGGTCTTCCATCAGCGGTCCGTAGCGCGCGAAGACCTGCTCGGGGCTGGACAGCACCGGCCGCGCGTGACCGTTGCGCGATCGAAGCCGCCGCGTGATCTCGAAGGCGGCCGCCAGCCGGACAGCCCTGGCCCGCCCGACACCGCGCACGCCGGCCACCTCGGCCACTTCGCGCCCCGCCAGCTCCTGGAGCGTGCCGAACTGCGTCAGGAGCCCTTGCGCCACATCGAGGGCGCTCATCCCCCGGATGCCCGTGCCGAGCTGTATCGCCAGGAGCTCACCGTCGGACAAGGCCGCAGCGCCCTTGTGATAGAGCCGCTCCCTGGGCCGCTCCTCGGCCGGCCACTCCGCGATTCGAAGCTCACGGGCCATACCGTTCTCGTAGCATGGGACTCGTCGCGGGAACAATGTCCACTCTCTCAGACGCCCGCCAGGACCTCCGCCGGCCCGAAGAGCTCAATCTGGCGGGGCTCGTCGCCCAATCCCGCGATCGTCACGGTGACGGTTCGGGGCGGCAGGAGAGGCAGGAGCTTGTCGGCCCACTCGACGACCGTGACGCCCTCCCCGTGGAGCATCTCCTCGAGGCCCAGGTCCACGAGTTCGGTCAGGCTTCCGGTGCGGTACGCGTCAACGTGATAGACCGGCAGCCTGCCCCGGTAGTGGTTGACCAGGACGAAGGTCGGGCTCGTCACACCGGTCATGACGCCAAGGCCGCGCGCGAGGCCCTGGAGGAAGCAGGTCTTCCCTGCCCCGAGCGGCCCGACGCAGGCCACGACGTCGCCCCCGCCGAGCCTGCCTCCGAGCCGCTCGCCGAGGGCCTGCGTCTCCTGGGCGCTTCGTGAAACGACCTTCATCGGACGGCCGGGTTGAGCGCCCCCGGAATCGCCTCGATGATGTCGGACGCGATGAGGCCTTCCTCACCGCGATCGGCTGCGGCAAGGTCTCCAGCCAGCCCGTGGAGGACGCAGCCGGCCTGGAGCGCGGCGAGCGGGTCGAAACGCCGCGCGAGGAAGGCGCCGATCATGCCCGTCAGCACGTCGCCGCTGCCGCCCGTGGCCATGCCGGGATTGCCCGTGTGGTTGATGAAGACGCGCCCGTCCGGGCCACCGAGCACACTGCGCGCACCTTTAAGTACGAGGTGAACATGGTGGCGGGCACAGAATTCCCGCACGCTCTCGATCCGATGGGCCTGGATCTCGGCGACCGAGGTCCCGAGCATCCGCGCCATCTCGCCCGGATGCGGCGTGAGGACGCGAGGCGCCGGCGCGCCGCCGAGTAGGTCGAGGTGACCGGCCAAGGCCGAGAGCGCGTCCGCATCGACTACCATGGGCCGGTCGAGCTCGGCGATGAGCGCGCGCGCGAGGGCCTGGCTCTCGGGGTCCAGGGAGAGCCCGGGCCCAAGCGCCACGGCGTCTCGCTGGGACGCGAGCTCGAGGACGCGGCCCTTTGCCTTGAAAGAGATGGCCTGGGCCGCGGTCTCCGGCAGCGGCTCGGTCATGACCTCCATACTGAAGCCGGCGACGATAGGCTGCTGGGACCCCGCGGTCGCCACGGTGCAGAGGCCGACACCGCTCCTGAGCGCCGCGCGGCCCGCCAGCGCCGCGGCGCCGCTCCTACCGATCGATCCCGCTACGACCAGGAGGTGACCGTACGTGCCTTTGTGGGTATCGGGCTTTCGCTTCGGGAAGAATCCGCTCACCGAAGTTTCGTCGAGCAGGAAGGTGGTGATGCCGCGCCCGACCTCCGCCTCGGGGATACCGATGGGGACGACGACCACGCGGCCGGCATGCTCGGCGGCGGGATAGAGGAGGAGGGAGCGCTTGTAGCCCGCGAAGGTCGCCGTGAGCGCGGCACGCACCGCGGGACCTGGGAGCCCGCCGCCGTCCGAGTGGAGCCCCGAGGGCAAGTCGAGCGCGACCACGACACACCCTGCCCGTGCCGCCGACTCGTTCAGCCGTCCGATGACGTGAGCGGCAAGTCCGCGGGCGGGTGCGGCGAGCCCGGTGCCGAGGAGCGCATCCACGGCGAGGTCGGTTCCGTCGAGGGCGGTCGCGACCGTCGCGACGTCGGCTTCGGTGCGGATCTCCTCGACGCGCCCTCGCCAGTGGCCGAGCGCGTGGGCCGCGTCCCCCTTCACCTCCACGCGCGAGCCGAGCAGAAGAACACGGACCTTCGCCCCCTTGGCCTTCAGGTGCCGCGCGACCACGAAGCCGTCGCCGCCATTGTTGCCCTTGCCGCAGAGGACGAGGACCCGCTTCCCCCTGATCGGCGCTTGCTCGCGGGCGATCAGCGCCGCGGCGCCGCGGCCGGCATTCTCCATGAGCCGGGGGCCGGAGATACCGAGTATCCCGATCGCGCGGGCGTCGAGGGCGCGCATCTCGGCGGCCGTGAAGACCGGCCGCAACGTTACTTGCCTCGCGCGGAGGCCGGGAGCTCGGCCCACTGGATCAGGAAGTCCTCGAGCATGGCCGTGTAGGCCGCTCGGTAGGTCGTGCGCGCCGACTTCGGCAGCTCGATGTGCAGCGACCTCTCCGAGCGGCCGAGGAGGCCCCCCGATTTGGAGGCCGATGCGCTGTAGCGGAGCGTATCCACGGGCTCGACGAAGATCTCGAGCTTCGGCGCTTCGGGCCGGCTTCGCAGATGGGCGTCCCGCACGAGCTCGAGGAGGGTCTTGAGCCGCCAGGCCTCCGCCATGGTGAGGCCGACCGTGGCGATCTCGACGCGCCCAGCTGTATCCTGGTGGCCGTTGCCGTGGATCTCGACGTAGACGCGCAGCGGCCCCTGGGCAGCGTCGGCGACCGAGCGGCCGTAGCTATCGTAGACCCGCCGGGCGGCCTCGGTCTCCCGTTCCGAGCGCGGCGGATCGCCGGCCACGCTCTCGGTCGGGCGGTTGACGTTGTAGCGACGCCCCTGGGCGTCGAGCGAGCCCTCACCCGTGGCGACAACGACGCCGAAGCGAGTGCTACGCGCGAGATCGAGGCCGATCAGGTCGGTGGCGGTGTCGGTAGTGCCGTGAGGGACCCCAATGACGTAGCCCGGGCGGCCCTTCTGGACATTGAAGTTACCCTGCCCTGGGAAGCTGCCCCGCCCCGGCAGAGTCGGGCGCGGCGCATCGCCGACGGACACGGGCTCCCTCCCCCCGATGAGCCCCGCGCAGCCGGACAGGCAGAGCGCGAGACCGAGTACGACGCTAGGTGTTGTGGCCCGCCCCGGCATCCGGCAGGTCTCCCACGAGCATGGCCTGGGCCATGGCATAGTCGCCGTCGTGGGTTAGCGAGAGCAGCACGCGCGAGGCGCCCTTGGCGCGCGCGATGGCCTCCGAGCGTCCCGTCAGCACCATGGTCGGCGCCTGGCCGCGCTCGCGACGGACCTCCAGCTCGCGCCACTTGACGCCCATGCTCAGGCCCGTGCCGAGCGCCTTGAGCGTCGCCTCCTTCGCCGCAAACCGCGCTGCCAGGTGGGGAATGGGGTCGCGGCGCTGGCGACAGTAGGCGATCTCCGCCTGGGTGAAGACGCGCCGAAGGAAGCGATCGCTCCAGCGCTCGACGACGCGGCGGAGGCGCGAGATCTGCGCCAGGTCAACGCCGATGCCTTTGACCTCCGTCATGGGACGTCCGTCATGCTCCGACGGCCTGTTTGATGATGGTCGACAGCTGCGAAGCGATGCTCTCGATCCGCGCCCTGTCCTCGCCCTCGATCATGACGCGAGCCAGGTTTTCCGTGCCCGAGTAGCGGATGAGGATGCGCCCCGCCGCGCCCAGCTCGCTCTCGCGGGTGGCCTGGCAGTCGGCCAGTCCAGGAATAGACTCAAGCGGAGGCTTCTCACGCACCCGGACGTTGACCAGCACCTGCGGAAACTTGGTCATGCAGGATGCCAGTGCCGAGAGCGGCTGCCCCGTCTCGCGCATCACGGCCAGGAGCTGGAGCGCCGAGACGATGCCATCGCCCGTGGGCGTGTGGTCGAGGAACAGGAGATGCCCGGACTGCTCGCCTCCCAAGTTGGCGCCGGTCTTGACCATCTCCGCGAGGACGTAGCGGTCGCCCACCTGCGTCTTCACCGCCCGGATACCCACCTCGCCCAGCGCCTTGTCGAGACCCAGGTTGGCCATGACCGTGGTCACCACGGTGCCGGTCTTGAGCCGGCCGCTCGCCGCCAGGTGCCGGCCGCAGATGGCGAGGGCGTAGTCGCCGTCGCGGATCTCCCCCGTCTCGTCCACGGCGATCAGCCTGTCGCCGTCGCCGTCGAACGCCAGCCCCAGGTCCGCGCCCGCGGCCCGCACGCGGCGCTGGAGCCGCTCGGGGTGTAGCGCACCCGAGAGGCGGTTGATGTTGAGGCCATCGGGCTTCGCGGCCAGGACAATGACCTTGGCGCCGAGAGCGCGAAAGAGCCGCGGGGCGACGCGGCTGGTGGCGCCGTGGGCACAATCGAGAGCCAGCGTGAGTTCCCCCAGGTCGAAGGGGAAGGTCTGGCGCGCATGGGCAATGTACTCGGCCTCGGCCCGATCGTAGTGGACCAGGCGTCCGACCGAGGCGCCCGTGGGCTTAGGCGCCACGTCCGGGCCGCCCAGGCGCGCCTCTATCTCATCCTCCCATCTGTCGGGAAACTTGGCGCCCTCGGAAGAGAAGATCTTGATGCCATTGTCCTGGAAGGTGTTGTGGGACGCCGAGAGCACCACGCCGCCGTGGGCCTCGAGGCTTCGCGTGAGATACGCGATGCCGGGCGTCGGCAGCACGCCCACCGCGAAGACATCCGCCCCCGCCGACAGCGCCCCCGAGACGAGCGCTCCCTCGAGCATGGGCCCCGACAGCCGCGTATCTCGCCCCACGACGAGGCGGACCTTCGCCACACCGTGATGCTCGAGAAGCGTCGCCACGAGCTGGCGTCCGAGGCGGAAGGCCAGCTCTGTCGTCAGCGGCTCCTCGTTGGCGACGCCGCGGATGCCGTCGGTGCCGAAGAGGCGGCCCATCAGCGCCCGCGGGCCAGCGCCACGCGCACGACAGGAGGAGTCACGCGCAGCACGCTCACACCGGGGGGCACGACGATCTGCTCAGCTCCCAGGCTGACCACGACGTCGCCGGGGCCGGCGCCGGCCAGGCTCACCCTCACCCGGAGGGTCTCGGGCGACATGCGCGAGAGCGCGGCTCTCAACCCGTGGAGCTGCACCTCGACGCTCTCGGGTCTCTCGCCCGTCACGACGAGCCCCGGCGGCACCGAGTCGAGCTCGATCGGTAGGGAGACGACGAGATTGGTCTTCTCGGAGGTCATGACGAAGACCCAGAGCCCCGCGGAGAAGGCCAGGGCCAGAAGCTTGATCTCCCAGTGGAGCGATATGGACCTGATGAACCCGGTCATGCGATGTGACCGTTCATTTTCTGAGCCATCCGCGGGCCGGCTCCCACCAGGGCTGGTCGGCCGGCAGCGGAGGGGCATCGAGGGAGAAGAACTCGGCCAGGCGCCGGCGGAGGGCATCGGAGTCTAGGGGGCTTTCCATGCGACCCTCGACCGCCAGCGAGATTCGGCCGCTCTCCTCCGAGACCACCAGCACCACGGCATCGGTCTCCTCGCTGAGCCCGAGCGCCGCGCGGTGCCGCGTGCCCATCGCGCGCCCGAGCTGCACGTTGCGGGAGAGCGGCAGGAAGCCGCCCGCCGCGGCGATGCGCCCGCCGCGGATGAAGACGGCGCCGTCGTGCAGCGGCGAGTACGGCAGGAAGAGGCTCTCGAGCAGATCGGCCGAAACGAGGGCGTCGAGCGGCACGCCGAGCTCGACGAAGTTGCGCAGCCCCGTCGCCCGCTCCAGGACCACGAGGCCGCCGATGCGCTTGCGGGCCAGGGACTGGGCGGCCTTGACCACCTCGTCGAGCAGGTGGCTCTGCTGTTCCCGCCCCGCCCGCGTCACCACGCGGAAGAACGGGTTCTGGCCGATCTGCGCCAGCCCGCGGCGCAGCTCGGGCTGGAAGAGCACGATGAGGGCGAGAACCCAGAAGGACCAAAAGTTGTCGAGGATCCAGCTGGTGCCGTACAGCTCGAACCGGTGGGCGAGAAACGAGGCGGCCATGAGGGCGGCGAGCCCGAGCAGTATCTGGACGGCCCGCGTCTCCTTGAACATGACAAAAACGCGGTAAAGGACGAGCGCGACGAGGATGATGTCGATCGCGTCCCGCACCCGGAAGGCCTGCAGCGCCGGCCACATGTGCTCAGGCCTCCCCGCGGGAGCGGCGTATGGCTTCGGCCACGCGCACAGCCTGGACGGTCTCTGCAACGTCGTGGGCGCGGACCAGGTGGGCGCCTCCCAGCACCGCTGCCGCCGCGGCGGCCAGCGAGCCGGGCAGGCGCCGGCCGGGATCGGCCTCGCCGGCAATCTCTCCCACGAAGGACTTGCGCGAGACGCCGATGCAGATCGGCCGACCGAGGTCGCGCAGCCGCCCGAGGCCGGCCAAGATCTCACAGTCCCACTCGTGCCAGGCGAGACCGCGCCGCCTGAAGAAGCCGATGCCGGGATCCACCACGATGCGCTCTTCGGGGATACCCGCCTGGGTGGCAGTGCGCAAGCTCTCCTCAAGGAGGTCCATGACGGCGTCTACGGGGCCCTGCCCCTCGGCTCCGCCCCGCTCCGACGCCATGAGGATGACGCCCGCCCCCGCCCCGGCGACCAGGGGGGCGAGAGCGGGATCGGCAGTGAGACCGCGAACGTCGTTGATGATCGCGGCCCCAGCCTCGAGAGCGGCCCGCGCCGGCTCCGCGCGGCTCGTGTCCGCCGAGACGGGCACCTCGACCTTCGAGGCCAGGATCTCCACCGCCCAACCGAGGCGCTCCGCCTCCTCGGAGGCGGAGATGGAACCGGAGAGGTAGGGGGCCGTGGACATGGCCCCCACGTCGAGGAGAGCCGCGCCTTCGCGCGCCATGCGCTCGGCCGCGCGCAGGAGGTCGTCGCCCCCCGTGACCACCGAGCCCGCGTAGAAGGAGCCGGGGCTGACGTTGAGCGCGCCCATCACGGCCACGGAGACGCCGTCGCCGAGATACACCCCTGCCAGAGCCGCTCGGATGGGGGTGGTCACGCCAATAAAAATACCATTGACGGCGAGGCCAATGGTATCGAAATGCTGGGGGGAAAAGCGCGAATCAGGCGGGCGCGGGGGCTGCCTCGAATGGCCGGGCGAGCAGGATCCGGTTGATCTCCTCGCCGTCGAGGGTCTCGCGCTCGAGGAGCGCGCGAGCGAGGATATGGAGCTTCTCGAGATTGGACTCGAGGAGCTGGCGCGCCCGCGACGCGCAGTCCGTCACGATGCGCTTGATCTCGGAGTCGATGAGGACGGCCGTGTCCTCGCTGTAGTCCTTCGGGCGCGACATCTCGCGGCCCAGAAAGACGTGCTCCTCGGCCTTACCGAAGGTGAGGGGCCCCATCTTGTCTGACATACCCCACTCGCAGACCATCTTGCGGGCCATCTCGGTCGCCTTCTCGAGGTCGTTGCCGGCACCCGTGGTCTGCTGCTGGAAGACGAGCTCCTCGGCGGCGCGCCCGCCCAGAAGGATAGTGATCTGGTTGACCAGGAATTCCTTGGAGTAGCTGTAGCGGTCGTCGGTCGGAAGCTGCATCGTGTGGCCGAGCGCCCGCCCGCGCGGGATGATCGTCACCTTGTGCAGCGGGTCGGCACCCGGCAAGAGGTAGGCCACGAGTGCGTGTCCGCCCTCGTGATAGGCGGTGGTCCGCTTCTCGGCCTCTGGGATGATCATGGAGCGCCGCTCCACGCCCATCAGCACCTTGTCCTTGGCGTTCTCGAAGTCGATCATCTCGACGGACTTCTTGTCCTGGCGCGCCGCCAGCAGCGCGGCCTCGTTCACCAGATTCGCCAGGTCGGCGCCCGAGAAGCCGGGCGTGCCGCGTGCCAGCA
>JACORX010000350.1 GCA_016179165.1 Candidatus Rokuibacteriota bacterium
CGACACGGCGAAGAACCCGCTTGCTGCGGCGGTCAACGCCTACGTCATGCAGGACGAGGCCCGCCACGTCGCCTTCGGGCGCCTGGCCTTGCGCGACTACTACCCGAACCTCTCGGACGGGGAGCGCGACGAGCGCGAGGAGTTCGTGGTCGAGGCCTGCTACCACATGCGCGACCGCTTCAACCAGCGTGAGGTGTGGGAGACGCTCGGGCTCCCGGTGGAAGAGTGCGTCCAGGCAACGATGCAGTCGGACCAGATGCGCCAGTTCCGGACGCGCCTGTTCACCCGCATCGTGCCGACCGTCAAGGACATCGGCCTCTGGGGCCGGCGTGTTCAGAAAGCCTACGCTGACATGGGCGTGCTGGACTTTGCCACGATCGACGCGGAAGCACTCCTCGAGAACGACGCCCGCGTCGCCGAGGAGTTTGACGCCGGCCGGCGTTGACACGGGGGTTGGCGCTCGGGCTGCTGCTGGCTGCCTACCCAGGCGCCGCGGACGCCGACGGCATGATGCTCGTCCAGGCCGGCGCGTTCTGGATGGGCAGCGACACCGATGACCCGAACGAGGCGCCGTTGCACCGGGTGTACGTCCGGGACTTCTGGATCGACCGTCACAAAGTGACCAACGCCGAGTTCGCCCGGTTCCTCAACGCCCGGGGCGCCAAGAGCCCCGAGGGTGAGGACTACTTCGACTGGGACGACGCGGACGTCCGGATCCATGGGCCGGTCCGCGGGGACCCGGCTCGCGGGCCCGCCGGCCCCTACGCGTCCGATCCCGGCTTCGAAAGCCACCCGGCCGTCGAAGTCTCCTGGTTCGGCGCTCGCGACTACTGTCTCTGGCTCGGCAAGCGCCTGCCGACCGAGGCCGAGTGGGAGAAGGCTGCGCGGGGCCCGGACAAGCGCCGCTACCCCTGGGGCGACGCGGCGCCGACGCCCGCGCGCGCGATCTACGGCCGCCAGTACAACGCCACGGCGCCCGTGGGCGCGACGACGCCCTCAGGCGAGAGCCCCGACCGTGTCCAGGATCTGCTGGGCAACGTGAGAGAGTGGACGGCGAGCGAGTACCGCCCCTACCCGTACGCGGCGGGTGATGGGCGCGAGGCCGCCGGGCGCTTCGCCCGCCGCGTGGTGCGCGGAGCGAGCCACGACGATCCGCTCGAAACACTGCGCGTGACGTTCCGCCGCCACTACGAGCACCGAGGGGTGGCGCGCGGTCACCACTTCATCGGCTTCCGCTGTGCCACGTCGGAGGACCTGGGGGAGATGGCCAAATGAAGGGTCTGATCATGGACTACCCGCTGACGCTCACGCAGTTCTTCGAGCGCGCGCGCAAGATTTTCCACCGGAAGACGATGGCCACGCGGGTGCCCGGCGAGGGGCTCCAGCGCTACACGTATGCCGACTACGCCGACCGCGTCTGCCGCCTGTCCGCGGCGCTGAATCGCCTCGGCCTCAAGAAGGGCGACCGGGTCGGGACGTTCGCGTGGAACTCGCACCGGCACATGGAGGTCTACTTCGCCGCGCCGCTCATGGGCATGGTCCTGCACACGGTCAACATCCGTCTCTCGGCCCAGGACCTGACCTACATCATCAACCACGCCGAGGACCGGGTCCTGATCGTGGACGCGAGCCTCTGGCATCTCCTCGAGCCGATCCGCAAAGACCTCAAGAGCGTCAAGCACGTCATCGTCATGAGGGACTCGTCGACTGCCGAGATCCCCGCCGGCGCGCTCGACTACGAGGCGCTGGTGGCCGACGCCAAGCCCGTCGAGACGTGGCCGAAGCTGGACGAGACCGATGCCGCCGGCATGTGCTACACGTCCGGCACGACCGGGCACCCCAAGGGCGTGCTCTACACCCACCGCGGGATCTATCTGCACTGCTTCGGCTCGTCCACGGTGGACGTGTTCGGCCTCTGCGAGCGCGACGTGATCCTGCACATCGTCCCGATGTTCCACGCCAACGCCTGGTGCGTGCCCTTCGCCGGCGTGATGAACGGCTCCACCCAGATCTTCGGCGGCCCCAACCCCCAACCGCGCGACATCATCGAGATCGTCCACAACGAGCGCGTCACCGTGGTCGGCGCCGTGCCCACGGTGTGGATCGCCATCCAGGCCATCCTCGAGAAAGAGCCGCAGTGGGACATTTCCTCTATCCGCTGCATCCCCATCGGCGGCTCGGCGGCGCCCAAGAGCCTCATCAAGCTGTTCGACAAGAAGTACGGCGCCTACATGCTCCACGCCTGGGGCATGACCGAGATGTCGCCGCTCGGGACCGTGTGCCGCCCCCGCTCCTACACCGACAGCCTGCCCGAGGAGGAGCGCTACAACATCCGGGCCAAGCAGGGCGCGATCGTGGCGGGCGTGGACATGCGGATCGTCGACGAGGGCGGCACGGTGCAGCCGTGGGACGGCAAGAGCGTGGGCGAGATCCAGGTGCGCGGGCCCTGGGTTACCAGCGGCTACTACAACAACCCGGCCGGCGCCGCGCAGTTCACGAAGGACGGCTGGTTCCGCACCGGCGACGTGGCCAGCATCGACTCCGAGGGCTACGTGCAGATCACCGACCGGACCAAGGACCTGATCAAGTCGGGCGGCGAGTGGATCTCGAGCGTGGACATGGAGACCGCGATCATGGACCACCCGAAGGTCCTCGAGGCGGCCGTCATCGCGGTGCCCCACGAGCGCTGGCAAGAGCGGCCGCTCGCCTGCGTCGTGCCCAAGCCGGAGTTCAAGGACAGGCTGACCGAGAAGGACATCCTCGATCACCTCACGCCGCGTGTCGCCAAGTGGTGGCTGCCCGACGAGGTCGTCTTCATCGACGCCGTGCCCAAGACCTCCGTCGGCAAGTTCGACAAGAAGGTCCTGCGCGAGCGCTTCAAGGGCTGGAAGCCGAAGGCGTGAGCGATCGGCACCACGGCGCGCGGGCGGTCGCCACCGCCGTCGTCGTGCTCGCGATGATCATGGAGCCCGCGCCTGCCGGCGCGTCATGCAGAGCATCCGGCGTGCCGGCTGACGCGCCCATGGCCCTGGTGCTCTCGGGCGGCGGCGCCAAGGGCGCCTACGAGGCCGGCGTCGCCGCCGCCTTGGTCGAGCGCGGGTTGCCGATCCGGCTCGTCGCCGGCTCTTCCGCCGGCGCGCTCAATGCAGCCATGATCGCCAGCGGCCATGCCGATCGGCTCGACGCGATGTGGCGCGCGGTGACGCGGGAGCAGGTCTACACGCTGCGCGGGCCCGTGATTCTTGCAGGCTTCCTGCCCGGCTGGCTCACCCTGCTCGTCCTGAACGAGACCAGCGCGCTCTTCGATCCGGCGCCTCTGCGGGATCTGATCGCCGCCTCGGTCGATCTCGACCGTCTTCGCGACTCTCCCATCCGCCTGGTCGTGACCGCCACCGATCTCGCCCGTGGGGAGAAACGCATCTTCGACAACCGTACGGTGACGGTGGACGCGCTCATGGCGGCCTCGGCCGTGCCCGGCCTCTTTCCGCCGGTGGAGGTGGATGGGGCGCTGCTGGTGGACGGTGGGCTGACCGGCCGCGCGCCCGTGCTCGAGGCGCTCGAGGCGGACCCGACGCTGGGCCGCGTCGTCGTCGTGCTGAGCTACGCGCAGGCCGAGCGGAACCCCGAGCCCACGACGATACGCCGCGCGCTCGAGGCGAGCTTCGAGCTGGTCATGGTCCACCAGATTCGCCGCGACACGGAGCTGGCCCGCCTTCGCGCTCCCAACGTCGACGTGCAGCTCCTGACACCGTCGGCGCCGATGCTGCTCCGGCCGCTCGACTTCGACCGCGACGCGATGACGCGCCTGCTCGCCCTCGGACGCGCCGACGCCCTCGCGTGCCTGGAGGGGTGGGCGCGGAAATGATCGGGGGTCAGGTTGAGGTGACCGGCGTCTAACTGCCGGGCAGGCCGCTCATCCGCGCGAGGACGTCGAAGACAGCGGTGAAGTCCTTGTCTGCCAAGCCGAGGCCGCGCGCGGCCGTCAGCATCTCGTGGGTGAGGCTTGTCGACGGCAGCGGCACGCCCACCGCCCGCCCCTGCTCGAGCGCCAGCTGCAGGTCCTTCTGCATCAGCACCACGTTGAAGAGCGCCTCCTCGGGCATCTTCAGCACGAAGGGCCCGCGGTACTTCAGCATGGGCGACGCCGTGACGCTCTTGAGGAGCGCCTCGACCGCGCGCTCGCGCGGGATGCCTGACTTCTCCGCCAGCAGCACCGCTTCGGCAAAGGCCAGGATCTGGACGCCGATGCCGAGGTTGATCGCGATCTTCATGGTCACGGCGAGCCCGAGCGCGCCGACGTGAGTGATGGTGGGACCGATGGCGAGAAGGTAGGGGCGCACGCGCTCGAGCGTGGCGGGATCGCCGCCGACGATGAACGACAGCTGCCCCTGCGCGATGGTGACGGTGCTGCCCGACACGGGAGCGTCGATAATCGACGCTCCCCGCTCCGCGACGCGCTCGCCCAGCATTCGCGTCACCGCCGGGCTGACGGTGCTCATCTCGGCCCACACCGCCCCCCGGCCGAGGCCGGCCAGGATGCCGTCCGGGCGAAGGGCGACGTCGCGCAGCGCCTCGGAATCCGTCACCATGCTCAGCACCACGTCGGCGCCTTCGGCCGCCGCACGGGCTGAGTCGGCGACATTCATGCCCAGGGACGCCAGCGCGAGAGCCTTGGCGCGCGTTCTGTTGTAGCCGGTGACAGGATGGCCCGCAACCAGGAGACGCTTGACCATGGCGCTGCCCATGGCGCCCAACCCCACGAACGCGATCTTCGGCATCAGAGGTCCCGGAAGCCCTTGCCCTCCGTCGCCAGCCGTTCGAGCAGCGGCGCCGGCGTCCAGGGCTCGCCGTGCCGGGTGTGGAAGGCCGCCACGTCGGCGTAGACCTTCTTGAGGCCGACCTGGTCGGCGTAGAACATGGGGCCCCCGCGGTAGCGCGGGAAGCCGTAGCCGTAGAGGTACGTGACGTCGATGTCGCTCGATCGGAGCGCGATACCCTCATCGAGGATGCGGGCGCCTTCGTTGACGAGGGCCCACAGGCACCGCGTGAGGACCTCGTCGTCGCTGACCTGCCGTCGCGCGATGCCGCCCTCCTCGGCGCAGGCCGCGATCACGGCTTCGACCTCGGGATCGGGTTTCGGCGCCCGCGAGCCCGCCTCGTAGCGGTACCAGCCGGCGTCACTTCAACCACGGTCACCGGGATGCCGGCGTTGGCGAAGTTCATCGCGATGCCGCCGCCCATGGTGCCGGCCCCGATGACCGCCGCGCGTTCGATCTTCTTGGCCGGCGTGCCGGGCGGCACGTCGGGGATCTTGGTCGCCTCGCGCTCGGCGAAGAAAGCGTGGATCTGCCCCTTGGACTGCGGCGAGGCCATGCACTCCTGGAAGAGCGCGCGCTCCTTCTTGAGCCCGTCGGCAAACGGCAGCGTGACCGCGGCCTGGACGGCCTCGATGCACTTGAAGGGCGCGAGATAGCCCCGCGCCTCCCGCTCGATGCTCTTCCTGAAGGTATCGAAGAGCGCGGGGTTGGCCCGCGCGGCCTGAAGCTTGTCGTCCGTGGCCGAGATCTTTCTCAACGGCCGCTTCTCGGCGACGACGCGCTCGGCAAAGGTGACGGCGCCGGCGCGAAGGTCGTCGCCCACGACCTCGTCCACGATGCCCATCTCCTCGGCCTTGGGCACCCGGACGGGGTCGCCGCTCACGATCATCTTGAGCGCCGCCTCGACTCCCGCGACCCGAGGCAATCGCTGCGTGCCGCCCGCACCCGGCAGGAGCCCCAGCTTGACCTCCGGCAGCCCCACCTGCCCCGCTGCGACGGCGACGCGATAGTGGCAGGCGAGACAGACTTCGAGGCCGCCGCCGAGCGCCGTGCCATGGATGGCCGCCACGACGGGTTTCCTGCTGCCTTCGATCGCGGCGAGGACGCTGTGGAGGTCGGGCGGCTGGGGCGGCTTGCCGAACTCGCGGATGTCGGCGCCCGCGATGAAGGTGCGCCCGCCGCCGATGATGACCATGGCGCTGACGCCGGCGTCAGCCAATCCCTCGGCGATGCCGTCCAGCAGCCCCTGGCGCACACCCTGGGAGAGCGCGTAGACAGGCGGGTTGTTGACGGTGATGACGCCGACGCTGCCCTGCTTCTCGAACGTGACGAGGTCGCTCATTTGGCTCCTCCATGGAGAAGGCTCTCGGCCGCCTCCATCAGGCTTTCGGAAAGGGTCGGATGCGCGTGGATGGTCAGTGCGAGGTCCTCGGCGGTGACGGCCGTCTCGATGGCGAGCGCGGCCTCGGCGATCAACTCCCCCGCCCCGGGGCCGACAATCCCCGCGCCGATGATGCGCCCGGACCCGGCGTCCACGATGAACTTGGTCAGGCCGTCGCTTCTCCCGATGGTCGCAGCGCGTCCCGAGGCTACCCAGGAGAACTTCGCGATCTTGATCGCGCGGCCCGTGCGCAAGGCCTCGGCCTCCATGACGCCGCACCACGCGACCTCGGGATCGGTGAACACGACGGCCGGCACGGCGGCATTGTCGAAGGCCGACGGGCGCCCCGCGATGACCTCGGCGGCGACCTTGCCCTGGCGCATGGCCCGGTGCGCGAGCATCGAATCGCCCGTCACGTCACCCACCGCGTAAATATGCGGGTCGGCCGTCCGGCAGCGCTCGTCCACGGAAATCACGCCGCGCTCGCCGGTCCTGACCTTCGTCGTCTCGAGGCCGAGGCCGTAGCTGACCGGCCGACGGCCGACCGCGACCAGCACACGGTCGAATGACTGAGGCCCCTGCCCTTCGACGCTCGCCTCGACGGCTCCGCCAGACTCCTTGAGCGCGGTGACCTTGCTCCTGAGGTGGATCGCGGTGAAGAGCCTCTCGCAGCGCCTCGCGAGAGGCTGGACGAGGTCGCGGTCAGCCCCCGGCAGTAGACCGTCGGTCATCTCGACGACGGTCACACGGCTACCCAGCGC
>JACORX010000351.1 GCA_016179165.1 Candidatus Rokuibacteriota bacterium
AGCGCCTTCGCGCACGCGGGGTACTTGGTCAGGAGCACGTGGCCGTTGTAGTGGAAGTCGCCGATGACGGGCGCCTGCACCCGCTTGACGATCTCGGGGACGGCCCGCGCCGCGGCATCGTTGTTGACCGTCACGCGCACCAGCTCGCTGCCCGCCGCGTGGAGCGCGTTGACCTGCGCCACCGTGCCGTCGATGTCCGCCGTGTCGGTGTTGGTCATGGACTGGACGACGATCGGCCGCTCGCCGCCGACCTGGACGCCGCCCACGTCCACCAGCACCGTCTTCCTGCGCCTCGAGAAGCTCATGTCAGCGCCCACTATATCATGGGAATCGAGGGCTTCCAGAGCGCCGGCGGATCATGGATAATCGGACACCGGACACCGGACACCGACACCCCCACACGCCCGATCGAGGAGAACGCCATGCTCGTCGTCGAGACCCCGCAGGACCTGAAGCAGCACATCGGCAAGACGCTCGGCCCGTCCGACTGGATCGTCGTGGACCAACCCATGATCGACAAGTTCGCGGAGGCGACGGGCGACCACCAGTGGATCCACGTGGACGTCGAGCGCGCGAAGAAGGAGATGCCTGGGGGCAAGACGATCGCCCACGGCTACCTGACGCTGTCGCTCCTGCCGCGGCTGATTCCGCAGCTTCTCAAGGTGGAGAAGCGGAAGCGCGGCATCAACTACGGATCCAACAAGATTCGCTTCACCAACACCGTGCCCGCCGGCTCGCGCGTCCGGCTCAAGCAGACCATCAAGAACGTGGAGGACGTCGAGGGCCACGGCGTCCGCGTCACCTCGGAGATGGTGATGGAGGTCGAGGGGCAGGAGCGGCCCGCCCTGGTCGCCGAAGTACTCGGCATCCAATACTCGTAGCGCCGCAGGCCGGCGAGAAGGGTCCAGATGCGAGGCGGTGCCTGAAGCCTGCGGGCGAGGCGTAGTCTCTCTACGTTGAGCCCGCAGGCGAGGGCGCCAACGAAGCAGATGGGCCCTTATCGGCGGCCTGCTACTGGAAGCGGGCCTTCGCCTTCTCGTAGGTCTGCTTGACGGAGTCCATCGCCGAGTTCGCGCCGGCCTTGACGTCGGTCCACGCCGAGGCCGAGGAGGCCTTGACGGCCTCCATCTTCTGGGCGAGGACGGCCTTCTGCCGGTCGAGCGCTTCCATGTCGCGCGCGAACTCGGACTTGACGGCATCGCTCGCCCGCCCGGCCTTGGCCTTGAGCTCGTCGATCTTGACGTCGAGCTCGCGCGCCTGCGCGGCGAGGGCGCGCTGGTACTCTTCCTTCTTCTCGTACGTGTAGTCGGCAGCCTGGCGGCTGTCTTCCTTCACGCCGGCGACGGTGTTACAGCCCCCGAGCAGGGCAGCGGCGACCAGGTATGCCGCAAGTATCCGCATGGGTGACCTCCGCCGCCCAGCGTAGGGGACGCGGTTCGACGCGTCAAGCCGCCGCGGCGCAGGCGGCATCCCTGGCTTTGGGTCGCCAGCGCCGCGGCGATCACGTTCGGCAGGACGAAGCCCAGGATCGAGAGATCCGTGTCACAGCGACCGAACGGTCACGTGCCGAGGAACGCCTTCGCCTGCCGGATCTCGGGCCGCTCGCTGCCGGCTTTCTCGCCGAGGGTCACGAGCTGAGAGTAGTACGTCCTGGCCTTGGTCCGGTCGCCCGCCAGCTCGGCCGCGCGGGCCGCGCCGAAGAGCCCGTTGAACCGGTTCGGCTCTACCCGCATCGAGGCTTCGAACTCCTTCAGCGCCTGAGCCGGCTCGTTCGACTCGATCAGCATCTCGCCCAGGAGCTCGCGCGCGGGCACGAGCGGTCCGGGCGTGACCGGGTGCTTCTCGGTCGCGTCCTCGCGATCGGCCGCCGAACGCATGAGCGCGAGCGCATCGTCCTTCTTTCCCTCGGCCCGCGCGATCCACGCGGCCACCACGCGGTGCTGGATGTCGACCTGCTCCGCCCAGTAGCCGTTCTTCGCCGCCACGAGGGCGTCCCGCAGCACCTGGAGGCGGTCGAGATCCTGTCGCGCCGCCGCCGGGTTGCCGCTGCGCGCGGCGCCGAGGCCCCGCGCGAACACGAGCTGCGCTTCCGATTGCGGGAAGCGGTTCCACGGGAACTCCTTCCCGAAGAGGGTGAGCGACGCGGCCTCCGACCAGCGCCCGCGCTCGAGCGCGTAGCGGGCCGGAATGGTCGCCAGGGCGAAACCGGTCACGAAGTGCTCGAGATTTATCTTCGGGATCGCATTCATGTCGTCGATCACGCGCTTCGCCGCCTGATCCTGCGCCACCTGCAGATACGCGTACGTCAGGTAGTCCATGGCGTGCAGCTGGTTGAAGTGATCCTGGGCGGCGGTCGCCGAGGCGCGGTTCGACTCGATGGAGTCCTGCCAGTAGCCCCGCCGCGTGAAGATGTGAGAGGGCATGTGGAGCGCATGCGGCGCCGCCGGCGCGATGCCGGAATAGCGGCGGGCGGCGCCGAGCCCTCTATCGGCGATCGGCGGGTAGTCGTAGCTGTGGATCAGGTAGTGCGCCACACCCGGGTGCTGGGGCTGCTCGGCAAACACCTTCTCGAGGATGGAGGCGGCCTTCAGCTGGTTCGCGTAGGTCTTGTCGGTCGGGAGGGCCGTCGCGTTCAGGGCAAGGGCGTAGAAGATCGCCGCTTCGCGATCGTCGGGATAGCGCTGGGACAGCCGCTCCATCGCCTGGAGGTAGGCGAGGGCCCGCGTGCGGTGCTCGACCGTCGCCGCGTCCTTATAGAAGAACTCCAGCGCGGCGATGTAGTCGCGCTCGCGCTGGGTCTTGGCGCCCGCGGCCTTCGCCTTCTCGACGGCGGCCCAGCCGTCGGCGAGCCCCTTGGCTGACGGCGGCCACCCGAACGGGTTGCCGAGCGCGTTCATCGCGATCCCCCAGTGGGCCATCGCGCAGCCGGGGTCCTTCTGGAGCACGCTGGCGAGCGCGTTGATCGACGCCGGGTGGTAGAAGGAATGCAGCGACGCGATAGCGCGGTCGAACTCTGTCTGGACCTCCGCGTTGCATGAGGTCGGGAAACTGACCTTGCCGACCTTTTCTTGCGCCGCGGTACCCGCGACACCGACAACCATCATCAGGGACAGACAGAGAGCGAGTTTGCGGAGTGTCATGGCTTGAAACCTCCAAAGGCGAGTGCGGGGACGGGGATGCCTGGCGAACCTTGAGGTCGATTGTAGCCTGAAATGACTACATGAACCGGGATTCCCGATATGGACCGATCGCCGCCCCGGTAACGGCGTCCACCGAGCTGCCCAGGTTCGAAACCGGGTAGACGGTGCTAGTATGTGCGGACCTATTGCCCAGGGAGGCGCGATGCCCGAATCCATTCCCGCGACGCTGATCATCGACACGCTGAAGGACACCTTTCGCGAGGCCCGCGCCGCGCTCGCGGCGGAAGTCGCCGAGCCGCCGAAGCACGGCCACCTCGGCTGGATCCTGAGCGTGCCGGACACGCACCAGAAGACGGTACTGGCCGCGCTCGACAAGGAAGAGCAGATCCGGGTCCTGACCTGCGCGACGGAGGACGAGGCCACGACCATCGCGGCCGGCCTCCACATCGGCGGCGAGCCGTGCGTGCTGATGATCCAGCACGCGGGGCTGTACGCCTCGGTCAACACGCTGCGGGGCGTGGCCATGGACGGCCAGATCCCGCTCTTCTACATGATCGGCCTGCTGAGCCGGGAGAAGGACAAGCAGCCGCGCGAGTCGCGGCATTCCATGGTCCGCTACTGCGAGCCGTTGCTCGACACATTCGGCGTGCCGCACGCGCGGCTCGAAGGGCCCGACGACGTCCACCTGATCCCCGAGTACTACCGCCTGAGCCTCGCGCGGAAAGGTCCGGCGGCGGTGCTGGTCGGTCTGGAGACCATCTAGCCATGGCCCCCGACGTGAAACCAATGAAGCCCGAAGAGATCCTGCAGATCATCCACGCCCAGCGGGGAAGCGCCATCTGCGTGCCGACCATGACCACGTCGCCGCACTGGCGGACCATCGCGCCGGACGATCTCTCCGTCACGTGCGTCGGCTTCATGGGCGGCGCGTCGTCCCTCGGCCTGGGCCTTGCCCTCGCGCAGCCCGACCGCCGCGTCCTGGTGCTGGACGGCGACGGCTCGCTGCTCATGCAGCTGGGTTCGCTCGCCACCGTGGCCGGCGCCGCCCCGCGGAACCTCGTGCACTTCCTGTTCAAGAACGGCGTCTACCACACCTCCGGCGCTCAGGGGATCCCGGGGGGACTCACCGTGGACTTCGTCGCGATGGCCAAGGGTGCGGGCTACCGGACGGCGCGCTCCATCCACGACATCGAGGATTTCAAGCATCGGCTTCCCGAGCTGTTGAAAGCCGAGGGGCCGGTCTTCGTGGAGCTCCACACCGGCCTGTCCGAGCAGACGCCGATGACCGCGGGCGGCGGCGTGCCATTCCCGCGGCAGGTCACCGACCTGCGCGCGAAGCTCCTGAGGCCCCGCGCGCGCGCCTAGCCTAGCCGGCGCGTCCTCGGACAAAGGCTGCTCCCTCGGCTCCCTCGCCGCGCGACCCGCGGCGCCGCGCCTGCGGCAACGGCGGCGGTGCTAACGGGCCCCCGAACAAACCTGACGTTCGATCTTGCAGCTGGCGCCTCCATAGGGACGGCATTTGACGAGCGCCTTGTTCGCCGCCTCGCGTTGCGACAGTCCCCAGGCCGAGCCATAGGCGCCGTTGTTGCCCAGCGCCAGCGCGCCGCAGGCGTTGCGGAACGTCACCAGGACCTTGCAGTCGCTCGCGCCTTTGTTTTCCTTGCGACAATTGGCGACCGCGGCATCGGCGGCGGGCCTCGGCGCGCCGTAGTCGAAGGAATATCCGTACACTTGCTTGAGCGCCGAATACGCGATCGCGCCGTGGCGCTCGGCTTCAAGGCTGCAGCGATTCAGGCAGACGCCCTGCTGACCCAAGCAGGTGTCGGGGTTGCCGCTGCAGCTTCGATAGGCGGCCGAGCAATCGGCTGCGCAATCCGCCCACGACGGCGACGGAGCGCCGATCAACACCATCGCGATCAGCACGAGGAGGCGAATGGCTGTAATCATGACCCTCCCTTCGGGCCGCTTGCCGCTCGATGCGCTGGAGGATCTGCGCGAACGGGCGCCGAGTCAACTGGAGATGGTGAGCGCCAGGCGCTAGCGGGCGGCGGGGGCCGGCGTGGATTGCGCCGGCTCGCTCTGGACCTTGTGGCCCCAGATGGTGCCACGGTCGTGTCGCTGGACCTGCCAGACGGCGTCGTCCACCAGCCGTCCGCCCCAGCCGTATTCGACCTCGAAGCCCGACGGCGTGGACATGTAGAAGGACACCATCTGGTCGTTGGAGTGACGGCCGAGCGATGACACCACCGGGACACCGGCGCGGGTCGCCAGGTCGAGCGCGGTGCCGACATCGTCCAGGGTGTTGGTCTCGAGCATGAAGTGCCACAGCTTCTTGTCTCGGCTCCGGGGCAGGTCCGGGATGCTGGGCTGGAAGGCGATCGAGTGGTGCCGCGGGTTGCAGTGCAGGAACACCATCGTGTTGATGTAGTCGGAGACCCGGAAGCCCAGCGCCTTGGTGAGAAGCCCCGCGCTCTCATCGCGATCCGTGGTGCGCAGCACGACGTGGCCGAAGCCCAGCGAGCCCGTCTTGAAGCCTGACATGGGGCGCGCCGGGTGGAAGGGCGGGGCCCAACGGGTGTTGGGGCCGATGGAGAGCTCGAAAGGCAGGCCGCCCGTTTCGAACTTCACGAAGTCGATGAGCCGGCGGTGGGCGATCTCGGCCGGCGCGCCCTGCGTGACCGACACCCCGGCGCCGCGCAGCGCGGCCTTGGCTTCCTCGAATGACGCGGCTGTCGCCGCCTGCAGCCC
>JACORX010000347.1 GCA_016179165.1 Candidatus Rokuibacteriota bacterium
GCGGTGTCCCTCCAATGCCGCGAGGAGCTGTCCACCAAGGAGATTGCCGTGGTACTGCAGTTGTCGGAGGCGACGGTGCGGGTGCACCTGCACCGCGCGTACTCGGCGCTCAAGCGCCGGGTGGGAGACGCCAGCGGGGAGACGAAAAATGAGCAGGCTGCCGGAGGATGAGTTCAAGGATGTGATCGCGGAGCTCAGGCGCACTGCGCCCGAGCCGCCGCCCGTGCACTGGGGCGCCTCCCTCGCCGAACTGCGCGAGAAGCTGGAGCGTCGCGGGAGCCGCGGCTGGGCCGGGTGGAGCTGGCCGCTCCGTCCGTTCCAGATGGCCGTGGCGGCGGGTTTCGTCGCGGTGCTCGTCTATATCGGCCTGCCGGGCCACGGTCAGGTCCCGGGCGACCCGGCCGTGATGGAGAACGCCATCCTGGCGAGTCGCCTCGACGTGATCGCCGACCTCGATGTGGTCCAGAAGCTCGACCTCCTCGAGGATTTCGACGTCATCGAGCGCCTCGACAGCCTGCCGACGCGCGTCGAGGGATGAGCGGAACCCATGTCCCTCGTTCACTCCAGGCCCCACGGCCTGATCAGGTTGTCTCTTGCGGCGCTGCTGAGCCTTGGGCCTGCGGCCGCGCGCGCCGCGGAGGCGCCCCCGGTGCCATGAACCACAGTGGCCAACAGTGACGAAATTGACGCCGCGATGCTCCGCGGCCTCGAGGTCTTGAGCAACCCGAATTACGCTCGGGACCGCGAGATCGCGAAGCGCCTGAGCCTTTTCGAGCGTATGCGCATGTTGGACCAGATGACGAGCACCAAGCCGGCTCGGGAAGGCGCCACGACCCCCGCCGAACCGGCCAAAAGGGAGGTGAGGTGACATGCCGACGGCCCGCTCGTGCGGCTGGCTCCGCGCCCTGGCGCTGGCGGCCTGTCTGGCCGTCCCGACGGGCGCTGGGGCTCAGGCGCCCGCTTCGCCTCCCTCGAGCGCGCCGGCCCAGCCCGGCGATGCTCCCGTCAGCGGGCTCGAGCGCCTCCCGCCAGAAGAGCGTGCGCGGGCTGAGCGCAATCTCCGGAAGTGGAAGGAGATGACGCCAGAGCAAAGGCAGCGAGCCAGTGAGAACTACCGCCACTGGCAGAGCCTTTCGCCCGAGGAGCGGCAGAGCGCCCGGCAGAATCAGCAGCGGCTGCGCAGCATGTCGCCGGCCGACCGGGCTCGCGTCATAGAGGACTTCCACCGCTGGCAATCGCTGCCGGAGGACCGGAAGCGCCAGCTCGAGGCGGCGCACGAGCGCTTCCAGAAGCTGCCGCCCGAGCAGCGCCAGCGCATCGAGCGGAACGTGGAACGTTGGCGCCAGATGCCGCCCGAGCAGCGTGAGTCCATGGAGCGGAATGTGGAGCGCTGGCGCCAGATGACTCCCGAGCAACGCCAGCAGGCCCGCGAGCAATACCGCCAGCGCCAATCCGGCCCAGGCCAGGCGCGTCCGGACGGCGAAGACCAGCCGGGAGGCGATGCGCGGCCCGGCCGTCAGGTGGGGCCCGGAGGACCGGGCGGTCCCGGCGGTCCGCGCAGCCCTCAGCTGCCCCGATAGCAACAGCTCGGCCCGAAGTACGGCGAAGCCAATCGGGATCGCGGCTTTACACCCCCAGCGGGCTTTACACTCGATGACGGGGTCGTGTAGCATGACCCTCTCATGGGCCAACTGATCGTCCAAAAATACGGCGGCTCGTCCGTCGCCGACCCCGAGAAGATCAAGAGCGTCGCCCGCCGGGTGGCCGAATCCGCGGCGAAAGGCCACCGGATGGTCGTGGTGGTCTCCGCCATGGGCAAGACGACTGACGCGCTCGTCGCTCTGGTGGACGCGGTCACGCCCGCCCCCGACCCGCGGGAGGTCGACATGGTCCTGGCCACGGGCGAGCAGGTCACGATCGGCCTCCTCGCCATGGCGCTCCAGGCGATGGGCCGCCCCGCCTGCTCCTTCACCGGGCCGCAGGTCGGCATGGTCACCGACGGCGTCCACACGCGGGCGCGTATCCGGCACATCACCGCCGAGCGCATCCACGCCGCCCTCGACGCCGGCAAGATCGTCGTCGTGGCGGGCTTCCAGGGTATGACCGAATCGGGGGACGTCACGACGCTCGGGCGCGGCGGCTCGGATCTCACGGGCGTCGCGCTGGCGGCCGCGCTCAAGGCCGACGTCTGCGAGATCTTTACCGACGTCGACGGCGTCTACACCGCCGATCCCAACGTCGTGCCCGAGGCGCGCAAGCTCGCCCGCGTCTCCTACGACGAGATGCTCGAGATGGCCGCCCTCGGCGCCAAGGTGCTCCAGGCCCGCTCCGTCGAGTTCGCCAAGAAGTTCGCCGTCCCGGTGCACGTCCGCTCCACCTTCAAGCCGGACCCGGGCACGCTCGTGACCAGGGAGGATCACAGCATGGAAGACGTGGTGGTCACGGGCATTACCCACGACCGCGGTCAGGCGAAGCTCTCCATCCTGCGGGTGCCCGACCGCCCCGGCATCGCCAGCCTGGTCTTCGGGGGCCTCGCCAAGCAGAACATCGTCGTGGACATGATCGTCCAGAACATCGGGCGCGACGGCTCCACGGACATCTCGTTCACCCTGCCCCGCGGCGATCGCCAGCGGGCGGAGACCGTGCTGGCCGCCGTCGCCAAGGAGATCGGCGCCGACGGCGTGGCCGCCGACGACCGCATCGCCAAGGTTTCCATCGTCGGCGTCGGCATGCGCAGCCACTCGGGTGTCGCCGCGCGCGTGTTCTCGACGCTGTCGAAGGAGAACATCAACATCCAGATGATCTCGACCTCCGAGATCGCCGTCTCGTGCGTCATCGAGGACAAGTACGCCGAGCTCGCCGTGCGCGCGCTCCACGACGCCTTCGAGCTCGGAAAGGAACCCGCGGCCTAGGAGACCGTCCATGCCGGCCTTCGCCGCCTCGGCGTGACGCAACAAGGAGACGACAAGCATCACCCGCGCGGCGCTCACGCCGTCGCGCGCTGTATCTGATCTGCGACTCTAGAAGCGCGTGGGGGGAAGTGGCAGGCTGGGCGGGAGATGACGTACTCGCGCCCTCAGCTGAAACTCCTGCTCGTGCTGGCCGCGGTGTTTCTTGCGGGCCTGGGTGTCCGCGAGTGGCGCGCGGGCTTCCCCGACGCCGCTGAGCGGCTCGAGCGCTTCGACCGCGAGGATCCGCCGCCGCCCCGCCCGCCCGCGCCCCGCGCCCGCGCGGCGCCGCGCTGGGCGGGCGCGCGACCGGACGCGCCCGCGAGCGCGGTCCAGCCTCCGCGACCGCGCGCAACCGCCGCCCAGCCCGCCCCGGTCACGGACCCCCGCCCGCTCGACCTCAACCACGCCAGCACGGACGAGATCTCCAGGCTGCCCGGCGTGGGCCCAAGCTTGGCGCGCCGGATTGTCGAGGAGCGCGATCGGCGCGGGCGCTTCGAGTCATCTGATAGCCTTCGGGGCATCCTGGGCATGGGGCCGAAGAAGCTCGCCGCGCTCCGTGTGTACGTGACGGTCGGCGAGTGACATGAAGTGGCACGAGGCGCCGCTACTGCCCCTGTCGGCCGCGCTCGCGCTGGGCATCTCCTTGGGCACGTGGGCGGCGGCGCCCGCCTGGCTCTTGATCCCAGGCGGACTCCTGGTCGCCGTTGGCGCGTGCGCGCTGGCGCTTGGGCGCGATGGCTCAGCGGCGGCGGTCCTCCTGACGCTCGCGGTCGTGCTGGGAGCGCTCCGCGCCGCCACCGGCCCGCTGCCCGCCGACCACATCGCCCGCGCGGCGCTCGCGCCTGTCGTCAGCGTCGAGGGGCGGCTCGCCGAGGAGCCGGTGCGGTGGGCGCCGGACCGTACGCGGCTGATCCTGGACGTAGACGGCCTCCTCGACGGGGACGACCGCCGATCGGCGTCGGGGCGACTCCAGGTAACGCTCTACGGTGAGACGGCCGCGGTGGGCGAAGGCCAGCGAGTCGCGGTCGGTCTCAGGCTCTCTCGCCCACGCAGCTTCAGGAATCCCGGCGCCTTCGACTACCCCGCCTTCCTGCGGAGGGAAGGCATACTCCTCGTCGGCACCGGGAGCGCCGAGTCCCTCGTGCCGCTCACTCCCGACGAGCCGCCCTGGCCGGTGCGCGTCAAGCGCTGGGCCGTGGCGACCATTGGCGCCCACCTGCCGGACACGTCCGCCGCGCTGTTGGCGGGCCTGATCCTGGGTGAGAAGACACGGCTCCCCCGCGAGGCCGACGAGGCCTTCCGCCGCGCCGGCGTCTACCACATCCTCGCCGTCTCGGGCTTCAACGTGGCGCTCCTCGCGTCCTCCACTTTCTTCGTGCTTGCGGCGCTCGGCGTCCCGCGGCGCACCACCGCAGTCGCGGCGGGCGTGGCGCTGGCGGGCTTCGCCCTCGTCGTCGGCGGCCAGGCCTCCGTGCTCCGCGCCACCGTCATGGGGCTTCTTCTGCTGGCGGCCATGCTCCTGGACCGGGAGTCCCAGCTCATGAACGCGCTGGCGCTGGCCGCCCTGTTGCTCCTCGTCTGGCGCCCGGGCGATCTCTGGGACCCGGGCTTCCAGCTCTCCTTCGCCGCGACCGCTGGCATCATCTACCTGACGCCCGCCATCACGCGCTGGCTCGACGGGCGGGGCTGGCCGGGCTGGCTCGCGACGGCCGTGGCGGTGAGCGTGGGGGCGCAGGCGGCCGTGACGCCCGTCATGCTCGCCCACTTCAACCAGCTCTCGCTCGTCGGCATCGCGGCGAACCTGGTCGTGGTCCCGCTCGCCGCGGCGGGGACGACGCTCGGCATGCTGGCGCTCCTGGTCGCTCTCGCGAGCGCGGTCGCGGCCGACGTGCTCTTCCAGGCGCTGTCGCTGGTGCTTCTGGCCCTTCGCGCGACAGTCTGGGGCGCGGCTGCCGTCCCGGCAGCCATGGTCCACCTGCCGGCGCCCAGCTGGGCGGCAACCCTTGCCTGGTGCGGGGCGCTTGCGCTCGCGCCGGTCCTCGACACTCGGCGGTGGCCACGGGTTGCGGCCGCGGCCTGCCTCGCGGCCGCCCTCGCGCTGTCCGTCTGGCCCTGGGTGCGCCCGGGCGACGGGCGCCTTCGCGTCACCTTCCTCGACGTGGGCCAGGGCGACGCAGTGCTGGTCGAGCTGCCCGAGGGCCCGCGGCTCCTCGTGGACGGCGGCCCCGGCGGTGCCCGGCGCCTCGACGTGGGCGAGCGGGTGCTGGCGCCGTTCTTGTGGAACCGTCCCGCAGCCCGCGTGGACGCCGTGGCGGTCACTCATTCCGACTCGGACCACTCGGGCGGGCTTCGCGCAGTGCTCACGCGCTTCCGGGTAGGAGAGGTCTGGGAGAACGGGCGGTGGGGCCCGGGCAGCGAGGACACGCTGCGCGCCGTGGAGCGCTCGGGCGCCTGCCGCCGCACTCTCGTCGCGGGGCAGCGGATCTGGCTCGGCGCGGCGCTCCTGACCGTGCTGAACCCGGACGGCACGCGGCCGCTCGACGAGCCCGCGCCCATGGGAGACAACGACGAATCGCTGGTACTGCGGCTCGACTGGCGGGGCTTCTCGCTGCTCTTGACGGGCGACCTCGGCCGCCCCGGCGAGGAGCGCGTCCTGGCTTCGCACGCCCCCGTGCGTGCGCTCGCCCTCAAGGTCGCCCACCACGGCAGCCGGTTCTCGTCCGGCGAAGAGTTTCTCGCCGCCACGCGGGCGGCCGTGGCCGTGATCTCCGTCGGGGCGCGCAACCCGTTTCGCCATCCGACGCCCGAGGCTCTCGGCCGGCTCGAGGCGACCGGAGCCCGCATCTACCGGACGGACAGGGACGGCGCGGTCATCCTCGAAACCGACGGCGCCACGCTGTGGATCACCCGCTGGGCCTCGGGCACGGTCGAGCGCTTCGAGCTCGACCCGGAGCGGTAGGGCTTAAACGCACTGCGGCCCCCGATCAACCGTCTCGGGGGCCGCGGCGGGACGCGCGAGTGCCGGGAGGAGGCCTAGCTCTCGAAGCTGTGCTCGTATTGGGTGCGCAGCCGCTCCAGCTCCTCGGGATCGAGACGCATGCCGAGGGAGAGCCCCATCTCTCCCAGGATGGTCTTGATCTCGTTCAACGACTTCTTGCCGAAGTTCTTGGTCTTGAGCAGCTCCGACTCGGTCTTCTGAACCAGGTCGGCGATCGTCCGGATGCTGGCCGTCTTGAGGCAGTTGGACGCGCGAACGGACAGCTCGAGCTCGTCCACGTTGCGGAAAAGGTGCTCGTTGAGCTCGACCCGGGGCAAGGTCTCGATCCCTGGCTCGCCGGGTACGGTCTCGGGCGGCGGGCTCTGCGGGAAGTCCGTCAGCAGGTCGAACTGGTCCTCGAGGATACGCGCGGCCTCGCCGACCGCCGCCTCGGGGGTGACGCTGCCGTTGGTCCAGACCTCGAGCACCAGACGCTCGAGCCCCGCCTCCTGGTTCGACGGCTCGACGTGAAAGTTCACCCGCTTGACGGGGGAGAAATCCGAGTCGATGAGTATGGCGTTGATCGGGAGAGCCTCGGGCTCGCGTCGCTCGGCGGCCTGGTAGCCGCGGCCGCGCTCCACGCACAGCTCCATTTCGAGGGCACCGTCCTTGTCGAGGTTGGCCAGCACGAGGTCGGGCGTCAGGATCTCTACGTCGGCGTCGGGATCGAAATCGCGCGCGGTGACCGTGCGCGGGCCCTCGACCTTGAGCCGCAAGAGCTTGGGCCGGTTCACGCTGACCGCGAAGACCAGCTTGCGCAGATTCATGATGATATCGAGCGTGTCTTCGTTGACGCCCTGCAGGTGCGAGAACTCGTGGAGCACGCCCTCGATCTTGGCCCACGTGGGCACGGCGCCCGGGATCGAAGACAGGAGCACCCGACGGTAGGCATTGCCCACCGTGAGGGCGAAACCCGGCTCGAAAGGCTCGACGGCGATCTGGCCGTGGGCACGCTCGCGGGCCAGCCACTCGTGGCGGACGGGAAGCACCATCTGCGGCATCGGATTCCTCCTGGGGGAATTTGGCGGGCTGCTTCACCCGAGGTTGCTCAGTATACCAGAAACCGGGCCTTGACCAAGCCTCGCTGCCGAAGGTTTGACTGCCCGGGAAAGCCCGGGCAAGATAAGGACAACCCATGATGGAGCGGCCCCGGGTCCTCAAGACCTCGACCGGCGCGCCGGCCGGCCCGGGGCGGACGGTGCGCGGGTTTCTCTACGCCACGCTGGCGCTGCTGGCGGTCTTCGCTTGTCTGCAGATTTGGTGGGTGACGACGGCAGCCTACGGCGTGACCAAGGGCCCTCGCATCGTGGAGATCCCGCCGCACCAGGGCCTGCTCGACATCGCCCGGCGCCTCGACGAGGCCGGCGTCATCAGGAGCCCATTCGGCTTCGCGCTCCTCGCCTTGGCGCAGGGAAGCGCGCGAAGCCTCAAGGCCGGGGAGTATGCAGTCCCCCAGGGGGCCAACACCTTCGCCGTGCTGAGCCTCCTCGAAGGCGGCAAGGTCCTCAGGCACACGGTCCTCCTGCGCGAAGGATTCACGGTGGCCGAGCTGGCCCACGCCGTCGAGGCCGAGGGGCTCGCGCGCGCCGACGACATGCTCAGCGTCGGCCGCGATCCCCTCTTCCTCCGCACGCTCGAGATCCCGGGCGCCTCCGTCGAGGGCTACCTCTTCCCGGACTCCTACCAGTTCGTCTAGGGCCTGCCGCCGGAGGAGATGCTCGCGCGCATGGTGGCGAAGATGCGCGCCCAGCTCACGCCGGACGTCCTCAAGGCGGCCGAGGCCCGGGGGCTCAACGCGCACCAGCTGCTGACGCTGGCCTCCATCATCGAGCGCGAGGGCGTCGAGCGGAGCGAGCTGCCCCTGATCTCCGCCGTGTTCTGGAACCGGCTCAAGCGGGACATGCCGCTCCAGGCCGACCCGACGGTGCAGTACGCCGTCGGCAAGGGCCGCCAGGCCTTGACGCGCGCCGATCTTCAGGTGGACCACCCGTTCAACACCTACCGGCGCATCGGCCTTCCCCCAGGCCCGATCGCCAACCCTGGGCTGCCGGCCATACGGGCCGCGGCCCACCCGGCGAACGCCAACTACCTCTATTTCGTCGCGCTGGACGACCGCCGTCACCAGTTCTCGGAGAGCCTGGCCGCTCACAACGACGCGGTGGCCCGGTATCGCCTCGCAAGGCCACGCTAACGTCTCCGGGCCGGCGCGCACGAGGGTTCGCGCCTTGTCAGTCAACGGTCTCGATGCTATAAGTAGGCAAATTATGTCGCCGGGCGACGAGTCGAGCACTCTCGGGATCCTGTCGGGGGCGGCGGGACTACCCGCGGCTCGTCCGGGCGCGCCGCGCTTCCCTGCTCTCTACCAGCTCCTGCGCGGCGGCTGCGCTCCCATGCTGCGCTCCATGTTCGGCCTCGAGGTGACGGGGCTCGATCGTCTGCCCGCTGAGGGGCCCTTCATCCTGGCGTCCAACCACCACAACTACCTCGACGCCGTGGTGCTGGGCGTCGCAGTGCCGCGGCCCATCAACTTCCTCGTCATGCCGCGCGTGTTCCACGCGAGCCCGCTGCACCCGTCTTTCCACCGCCGCGTGGGCTCCATCCTCGTCAACATCGAGCGCCCAGACCCAGGCGCCATCAAGCGATCCCTCCGCGTCCTCGAGGACGGCGGCGTCGTCGGGATCTTCCCCGAGGGGCCGTTCAGCCGCGAGGGGCGGCTCGTATCGGGGCAGCCGGGCGTCGCCATGATCGCGCTGCGCTCGGGAGTGCCCGTCGTGCCCGTAGCCATCAGCGGCACCTACGAGGCTCTTGCCGGTCGCCGGTTCCACATCCCTCGCAGCTACCCGCTCGCCGTCCGCTTCGGCCAACCACTGCACTTCCACCAGACGCGCCGCCGCCGCGCGAACCAAGCCAACCGCGAGGAAATCACGCGGCGGATCATGAGCCACATCGCCGCGCTGCTCGACACCGACGGGCTCCCGGCGGCCCAGCGCGGCGAGGTCGGCCCTTCGTGACCTTTGCTGACAGTCCCCCGGGCTCGGGCAAGCCCTGGGGTGGCCGCTTCGAGGCAGGCGCAGACCCGGAGGCTGAAACCTTCACGTCTTCCCTTGCCTTCGATCGGCGGCTCTGGCCCTACGACATCCGCGGCAGCGCCGCGTGGGCCCGCGCGCTCGAGCGCGCGGGGCTCATCAACGGTGGCGAGCGCGCGGCCATCGACAAGGGCCTCGAGGCCGTGCGCGCTGAGCTCGAGAGCGGCCGGTTCGCCTTCCGCCGGGAGCTCGAAGACATCCACATGAACATCGAGCGGCGCCTCACCGAGATCGCCGGCGCCGTGGGCGGGAAGCTTCACACGGGGCGCTCGCGCAACGACCAGATCGCCCTCGACGAGCGCCTCTACCTTCGAGACGTGCTCGGAAGCCTCGACGCGGCGCTAGCGGCCGCGCAGTCGGCGCTCCTCGATCAGGCCGAGCGGCACCGCGAGGCCGCCATGCCCGGCTACACGCACCTCCAGCGGGCCCAGCCGGTGCTGCTCGCCCACCACCTCCTCGCCTACATCTGCATGCTCGACCGCGACCGCGACCGCTTCGCCGAGTGCGGCCGGCGTGTCAACGTCCTGCCGCTGGGCTCGGCCGCGCTGGCCGGCGCGGCCTTTACCATCGACCGCGCGGCGCTCGCCCGCGACCTGGAGTTCGCCGGGCCAAGCTCCAACAGCATGGACGCCGTGGCCGACCGGGACTACGTGATCGAGTTCCTGGCGGCAGCGGCCGTGCTCGGCATGCACTGCTCGCGGCTGGCGACCGACCTCCAGCTCTGGGCCACCGCCGAGTTCGGCTTCGTCGAGTTCTCTGACACCTTCGCGACGGGCTCGTCGATCATGCCGCAGAAGAAGAACCCGGACGTGGCCGAGCTGATCCGCGGCAAGACCGGCCGCCTCTACGGCAATCTTGTGGCCGTGCTGACCACCATGAAAGGGCTGCCGCTGACCTACAACTCCGACATGCAGGAGGACAAGGAGCCCTTGTTCGACACGGTGGACACGCTCGAGGCGGTGCTCCGTGTGCTGCCGCCCATGCTCGCGAGCCTGACCTTCCGGGTCGACCGCATGCGAGAAGCGGCCGGCACCTTCTACTCGACGGCAACCGACCTCGCCGACTACCTCGTGCGCAAGGGCCTGCCGTTCCGCGAGGCCCACGAGATCGTGGGACGCACCGTCCGGCACGGCATCGCCAAGGGGAAGGAGCTCGGCGAGCTCTCGCTGGAGGATCTCCGCTCGTTCTCGCCGCTGATCGAGAAGGACGTCCATGCGGCGCTGACCGTCGAGGCCTCGTTGAGAGCGCGCGCGGTCACTGGTGGCACAGCGCCCGAGGCCGTCGCCCGCGAGCTCGTCCAGGCGCGAAGGCGGATCGCCAAAGGTACCCAGCCGTGATCTACCCGTCGCGGCGCGCGGTTGTGGCCGTCGGTCTTGCGGTCGCGGCCCTTGCCCTCGGCGGCTGCGGCAAGAAGGGCCTGATCGTGGCGCCGGAGCGGCGCCTGCCCCTGCCGCCCGACGGGATGCACGCCGTCGTCGCCGAGCGCGCCATCGTGGTCAGCTGGAACAACCCACGCGTGCGAGCCGACGGCACGCGACTGCGCGACGTGGCCGTCGTGCGCTTGTTCAGGCGTGAAGAGGCCGCGGACACGGCGCCCAAGCCTGCCATGCTCTCGGGCGATCGCGTGGTCGGCTACGAAGAGATCGCCCGCATCCCTCTCGACGTCACTCCACCCGCCGGCGTCCAGGTCCAGGGCGGGACGGTGAGCGTCACCGACAGTGCGGGGCTCAGCTTCGGGCGCCGCTACGTCTACGTGACAACGGCCGAGGATGGCATCGGGCGATCGAGCCCGCCGTCGGAGCGTCTCGTCGTCACCCTCCTCGCGGGGCCGGCGGCGCCCTCGAGAGTGGACGCGCAAGCCGGGGACAAGGAGGTCCGGCTCAAGTGGGAAGCGCCGAGATCCTTCCTCGACGGGATGCCGGCGTCGGGTGAGCTCCGCTACATCGTGCTCCGCGCGGCGGGTGACGGCGCCCTCTCGCCCGTCACACCAAAACCCACCACCGGCACCACCTTGACGGATACGGGCCTCGAAAACGACACCACCTACCGCTACGCGATCCAGGCCGTGCGCGTGGATCCGGTAGGCACGGCGCTGGGTGCCACATCGGTGGTGGTCGCCGCGACACCGGTGGACACGACACCGCCCTCGGCGCCCACGCGGCTGATCGGCATCCAGGCGGAGGGAAGCACGAGGCTCGTGTGGGATGCGAGCCCGGAGGAGGACGTGGCGCTCTACGCGGTCTACCGCGCCGAAGGGACGGGCGCGTTCCTCCGAATCGCCACGACCCAGAGGATCACAACGGTGTACACCGATCGCGACGTGCAGTCCGGCCGGACCTACCGCTACGCCGTCACCGCGCTCGACCGCGCTCAGAAAGCCAACGAGAGCCCACACTCCAACGAAATCTCCGTCACCCTCCCTTAGTCGGCCGCCGATAAGGGCCCATCTGCTTCGTTGCCGCCCTCGACCGCAGGCTCAACGTAGCAGGGCTACGCCTCGCCTGCGGCCTTCGGGCGGCGCCTCGCATCTGGACCCTTCTCGACGCCCTCCACCCCGGCTTGCGTCAATTGCCCATCGGGCGGGTGGCGTCGGGGGCAGGGGCTGCGCGGCCGGCGGAGTGGGACCCCCGAGTCCCGCCCCCAGCTCGAAGAGCGGCCATTCGGGCGAGTGGGTGACGTAGCCGGCCCCGCAGCCCCAGCCCCCCACGACCGGACCCAGTCACTTATAAACAACTGACGCAGCCGACCA
>JACORX010000352.1 GCA_016179165.1 Candidatus Rokuibacteriota bacterium
CGGATCGCGGCCGGCCGCTGCCAGTACTGCGGGCGCCTGGTCGGGGCCCGCAGCCTCACCCTCGACCACGTGGTGCCCCTGATCCGCGGGGGCAAGTCCGTCCGAGCCAATGTCGTGCCGGCCTGCAAGGATTGCAACTCGGCAAAGCAGTCCCTTTTGCCGTGGGAGTGGAACGTCTACCTGGATCGCCTCGCCCGGCCTGACGCCGAGTAGATACGCCTCTCCTGTCTCGAATTGTGGGCATTGTCAGCCCGCGCTTTCCGGGATGGAATCGGCTCCAGCAGTGCACCCATTCCAGAGGAGGCGCGTATGGAGATGCTCAGGTGGATCGCGGTGGTGACGGCGGTCGTGTGGTGCGCGGGAGCGGCGCTCGCGTCGGAGGACAGGCTGGGGAAGGGCGAGGCCAAGGAAGTCTCCAAGGCGGAGCCCAAGATCAACATCAACGAGGCCAGTCAGGCCAAGCTCATGAAGCTCGAAGGCGTCGGCGCGGGCACCGCCAAGAAGATCATCGCCTGGCGTGAGGCGCACGGGCCCTTCAAGCGGCTGCAAGACCTGGAGAAGGTGCCTGGTGTGGGTCGCGAGGTGATCGAGAAGAACCAAGGTCGCATCGCGGTGAAGTGAAAAATTCTCTTTTGCGCGGGGGGCGAATTGGGTAGGATGGGACAAATCGGTCGGAGCGCACACAGGCTTCCTTGATCGTCCCCCGCGGTAATCACGCCGTGGGCGACGTGACCGAGCCTCGGGCCGGGAGTCGGTGTCCGGCGCGAGGTAGTGGTCCTGGGCCCCGGACCGGGCCGCGCCGAGAAAGGGAGGTGATCCAGCCGATGTGTACCCCTGCGGTGATCTGTGAGGTGGTCACCTCCTAAGGCCCGGACGTCAGCAGCTGCAGGTGGGCCTGGAGGACCCAGGAACCACCGGCCCCGACGGTCCCGCTATTCACCAGCGGGGCGGCACGGATGGATCGATGCCGCAGACGCCGTCGGGGCTTTTCTTTGCCCAAGGGGCGCTCTTGAGTTGCCCCGATGCAGGAGCGGGAAAGTAAAACGGCCCGCCGGAGGTTCCGGCGGGCCGTCGAGTATTCAGCGTGGGGGAGCTAGGCCTTTCGGACGTTGGAAGCCTGCAGCCCCTTCGGGCCCTTAGTGACTTCAAACTCGACCTTGTCGCCCTCGGCCAGGCTCTTGAAGCCCTGGGCCTGAATGGCGCTGTAGTGGACGAAGACATCCTCACCGCCCTCGACCTGGATGAAGCCGTATCCCTTCGCGTCGTTGAACCACTTGACCGTGCCTTGTGCCATACGTCTGGTTCCTCTCTCCTTGGGACGACGGCGAAGCCGCCCCTGTGATCCCCGCACCACCATGGCCGGGGCTCCCCCAGAATCGGGGGGAACAAAAAAACGCCGTCGAGGACGCGAGTCCTCGCGGCGTTTGTATCCTTATAAGGAGACGAACTGTTCGTTCACGTGCGGATCAAGTGCGTCACGGACTGTTCAGGACGGGCAAAAACTAGCAGAGGGGGTAGACCCTGTCAAGACCGTTTTGCTGGCAGGTCTCCGGGGGCCCGCTGGAGTCGGGGCAGGCCGGGCCCCGGGGTTTCCGGGACCCGGCCTTTGCGGCCGTCCTTAGACCTTGCGGACGTTGGCGGCCTGGAGGCCCTTGGGGCCCCGGCTCACCTCGAACTCGACCTTGTCGCCCTCGGTCAGGCTCTTGAAGCCGGAAGCCTGAATGGCGCTGAAGTGCACGAACACGTCCTCGCCATCCTCCTGGGAGATGAAACCGAACCCCTTCGCATCGTTGAACCACTTCACGCTGCCCTGAGCCATCTGTATCTACCTCTTTCTTTGAGGCTTGCGCCTCGGTGATACCCCGCCACCATGGCGGGGGCGCCCTCCTGGATCGGAGGGCAAAGAAAAACGCCGCGGGACTTGAGGTCCTCGCGGCGTTGGTTTCGAATCTAGCGACTGCATGATCGCTATGTATCCGACTACCGGGTGAACCTACAACCGGGATGGAGAATATCCCATCACCCGGCGCGTGTCAAGGAATCTTCCGGATCGGCCAGGACGACGTCGTAGTCGTCGCGAACCCCTGGAATCCGCGGAGGAATAGGAGAAAGCGCTGACTTCCCCCTCGTGTGTCCCAGTCGGCGCCGGGGGTGGACACACCGACCGCGTTCTATCGTGGGCACCGCCTGGGGTCGCGGGAGTCGCCCGCAGGCCGCGAGGCCGGGAGGCGCGCCCGGGGCTGACCCGCGAAGCACGCGCGCGGGAGGTGCCCCGGTGGTTTCGGTGGACGCGGCCCCCGGCGACCTGGCCGGGAGTTCCTGCCGCCTGGTGCTGGGGCGGTTGGCGCGGCGGGGCGGCCGGCGCTTGACTTCGCCCGTCGGGGAGTGCAATTTTGGCTCGCGGCCGGAGAGAAAGGTTGGCGGGCCAGGCCGGGACGACTGCGCAACTCGCGGGAGGACGTGTCGCGGATGGTGACTGCCGGCATCGACGTCGGACACGAGAGCGTCACCGTCGTCATCCTGCACGACGACGGGACCCTGGGCCACGCGACGTTCGTCATTTCGGGAGAAGTCGGCGCGGCGTCCACGCATGCCTTCGAGCAGACGTTGGATCGGCTGGGCATTGCGCGCGCCGGCATCCAGCGCATCTTCGCGACCGGGATGGGACGAGAGAGCGTCGCGCTCGCCGATGCCCATCGAACCCCGATGCTGAGCCATGCGCGCGGCGCCCACTGGTGGTTCCCCGGCGCCCGAACCGTCATCGACGTCGGCGCCGAGGGCAGTCGAGTCATGCGCTGCGACGCGAAGGGGAACCTCACGAACTTCGCCCTCAACGACAAGTGCGGGGCCTGCTCGGGCGTGTTCCTGGAGACCGTCGCCGACATGCTCCTCGCCGACATGGGCGGCCTCGCCCTGCGCGGGTCGAGAC
>JACORX010000033.1 GCA_016179165.1 Candidatus Rokuibacteriota bacterium
CACCCGAAGAGCGCCAGCCGCGCGATGCCGACGCCCACGGCCAGGAGCCCGAGCAGCACGGTGCCCGCGATGCGAAGCCGCACACCGCGCGTAAATGCCAGGAGCCGCCGGTCCAGGTACATAGGTGGGTCCCACCACGATACACCGGGACGAAACCGTCGCGGCGAGCCGAGGCGGGACGGGCCGATCCGGGGCTCATCCCGGCCCGAACACTTTCCGGAGTTTTGGGGCGCATGTTATCGTCCTGCCAGAACCGTGAGTGCATGCTATCGAGCCGCCTGTCGACCGCGAGCGCCAGCCACAGCGTGACCACGAGGCACGCTATCAACCAGGAGTGGTGCCACAGCGTCTTGAGTGCCAAACCTACCCACCTCGGTGCGGATCAGTTGCTCGATGAGTTCGCCCCTCGCGAGGATGCGAGCCTGGCTTTCCTTCTTGTGGACATCGATGCCCTGGCGCTTCAGACCTTCGTGGACTGAGCCCCGCGCGGTGCCGCCGATGACGCCACGCGGACCCGCGCGGCCGGAACCCGGGCAGACGGTAGAGACCCGGATCGTCTACGAGTTCCACCGATGCGGCATCACCCACGTCATCTATTGCCCCGACAGCGCGACCCGGGCCCTGCGGGACGTCGTCGAGGCCGAGCCCGGCCTCACCCTCGTCCCGGTGTGCCGGGAGGGCGAGGCGCTCGGCATCGCCACAGGCCTCATGCTGGGGGGCAAGGAACCCGTCGTGGTGCACCAGAGCACGGGCCTCTTCGAGTCGGGCGACTCGATCAGGGGGCTGGCACTGGACCTCGGTCTCCCCGTGCTCATGCTGATCGACTACCGCGGGTGGCGGCCCACATCTCCGGCGACGGATTCGGCCGCGGTGTTCGTCGAGCCGGTCCTGCGCGCCTGGGGCATCAGATACCACGTTCTTGCGCCCGGGGACGATCCCGGGATGATCTCCAGGGCCTTCGCCGAAGCGCGCGAGCGCCAGGCGCCGGTGGCGATCCTGCTCGCGGGGGAAGATGGGCGCTCGTGATCGACCATCTCCGCGCCCTCGAGATCATCTCGCGGCACCGGGGCGACGCCGTCGTCGTCACCACCATGAGCGCCGGCTTCGTGTGGCCGAAGGTGTCGGCGAACCCCGGCCTGGACCTGATGCACTCCGACGCCATGGGAAAGATCTCGTCGGTCGGGCTCGGCCTCGCCCTCGCGTTGCCCGACCGGCGCGTCATCGTCCTCGATGGCGACGGCAGCCTGCTGATGAACCTCGGCACGCTGGTGACCATCGCCCACATGGCGCCCCGGAACCTGCTCCATTTCGTCCTCGGCAACGACACGTACCTCACCAGCGGCAGTCAGTCGATCCCGAACGCAGGGCGCATCGACTTCGCGGGCCTTGCCGCCGCCGCCGGGTATGCGGGCGCCCACCGATTCGAGGACGGGGAGAGCCTGGGACGCGACCTTGCCGCCATCACGGCGCAGCCGGGGCCCACGTTCGTCTACCTGAAGGTCGGCCCCGCGTGGACGGCGTCCCGCGCGCGAAACACTCCCGCGCGCGCCATGCTCTCCCGCTTCCGGGCGGCGCTGTGGGAGGCGTACCGGCGGATGCGACCGCCAGCAACCGGAGCGGTCGGGTCGAGCGACGACCGCGCCCTGGCGGCGAGGATCGAGAAGCTGCGCGCGCGGGAGAGCTCAGGCGGCGCGGGCGGATGCGGCCCTTAAGCGCGGGAACGCCAGCGTGTAGCACTGCTCGGGGAAGTGGCGGGCATACTCCTCGAGGAGACGGCCGAGCGCCGCCGCGGAGGCAACGAGGTCGGCCGGCAGCGGCGGATGGATGGTGACGACGTGGGATGATCCCTCCCGGTGCGCGAGCACCGGCAGGACGGTGGCTCCCGCGTGCTCGCGCAGCGTCACCCAACCGGTGCGGACGACCATCGGGGCGCCCGGGAGCGGCACCCGGAAGGCCTCCCGTCCAGCGCCGTCCGCCGTCACGTACAGGGTCTCGCCGTCCAGGAGGGCGCGGCAGGCGCGCCGGAGGACGCCGCCCCGGGCGCCGGGGCCCTTGACGATGACGAGGTCATCGCGCTGATCCAGGTACGGCTGCCAGGCGGGCCTCGTCCACAGGCCCCGGATCCGCCGGCCGCCGAGCCAGCGCACGCGATGGCCCATGAGCCGGAGGGCCACGTCGTTGTTCGGCATCCCGAGATGGAAGCCGAGCAGGATGACTCCCCCCGATGCCGACCTCAGATGCTCCTCGCCCCGCAACACCAGGAACGGGAGCAGCGTCGCGGGGTCGCGAAGCCCGACGATGGCGGATCGGGCCACGGCCCGGCCGTGATGGGCGCACGTGGCGAGGGCCAGTCGCCACCGGTCGCGTCGGCCTGCCGATCGGGCCGAGGCCCAGCGGAGCGCCCCCCGGAGCTTGGAGACCTGGACGAATGACTTAACGACGAAAACGCCGGCCAGGATTCGTTCACCCCATGGCCACGGCAGGACATCGAGGGCGAGCATCAGCGCCCACACGAGCGGAGAATACTGCGGGGGGCGGGCTATCATGCCAGCTTGCGCGCGATCAGCGCCGCCAGGCTTCCGACGCTAGCGAGCGCCTCCTCCGTCAGCTCGTCCGGGTCGCCCAGGCTGATGTCGAACTCGTGCTCGCAGGCGAGGATCACCTCGAGCATGTCCACGGAGTCCAGCCAGTACCCGTTCTCGCCCAGCAGCGTGTCCGCGCCCGGCTCCCGCGGCACCCGGTCCGCCCGGGCCACTCCAGACAGTATCGCCAGCACGCGCGCGAGCGTGGGGTCCGTCACCGCGACTGCTCGAGGCGCGCGATGCACGCCAGCCGGTCGGGCTTCCCGCTCGGTAGCCGGGGGAGGGCGTGAACCTGGACGAGGACGCGGGGCTGCGACCAGGGCGGCAGCGTTCTCGCCAGATGCTCTCTGACCTCGTCCATGTCGAGTACCCCGACGCACTCGATGAGCGCAGCGAGCACTGGCTCAGTGGCCCGCCCGATGGGGACGACGATGGCCTCGGCGATGCGGGGGTGGGTCTCGAGCGCCGAGGCGATGACGGCCGTGCTCATGACGTGCCCAGCCCCGGTCCTGACGAAATCGTCCATGCGCCCGGCCAGGGTGAGATAGCCGTCACCGTCCAGCTCGCCGACGTCGGGGCTCGCCCACCACTCCCCGATGCTCGGCGGGGGCTCGAGCTCGGGAGGGAACCCATAGCCCGGCGTGCAGCCCGGGCTCGAGACCCAGACGCGGCCGGGCGTCCCCGCAGGCAGCGGCGTCCGCGGATCGTCGCCGATGCGAACCCGCACACCGGGAAGCGGGCGTCCGGCGGTCTCCGGGCGCACGAGGTCGGCCGGCGCAGCGTCCATCGTCACCGCCCCGGTCTCCGTCGTGCCGTAGAGCTGCCGGAGGGGAACATCGAAGCGCGCGCGAAAGGCCTCGCACACGGGGCCCGACAGGCGTCCGCTGATGACGCAGATGGGGGGCGCGGGGTGTGGCCGGGGGGCCGCCCCGGGCAAGCGGCAGCGGCTCAGGACATCAGCCATCACCGGCATCCCCGCCCAGTAGTGATAGTCCCCTGAGGCGAACAGGGCGAGCAGCGCATGGGGCTGCACGCGCGCGAGCAGGGCCAGGGGCCGGCGCAGCACGGTGGCCGCCATCAGGCCATGATGCATCCCGAAGGTGCGATCCAGCGGCACCGCGCCGATCAAGCCGGCGCCCGCCGGGAAACCGACGGCCGCAGTGGGTGACCGACCCGCCTCGAGGAGCTGGGCCGCCGTGCGATACACTGGCCGCGGCGTGCCGGTCGACCCCGAGGTGAAGAACACGAAGCCCGGCGCCGCCATGAAGGACGGCGCGCCCGCGCTCGCCGCGCGGGCCGGCTCACTCAGCCGGTGAGGTCGCAGGCCGAGCCGTTCCCCCTCGGCGGCGAGCCGCCAGAGCGCGGGGGGCAGGAACAGCGGCGTGCCGTCTGGGACAGCGGGGACGCTCTGCCAGCCTCGGAGGGCCGGAGGGAGCAGAACCACGGGCACTGAGAAGCATGAGAGCGCGAAGAGGAGGGCGACGGCCTCGGGATGATTAGCCATGGGCAGCGCGACCAGGCGGGGCGCGCGCGCCATCTCGCCTTCGATGACGTCGCGCCAGCCGAGCGCCAGCCCGGCCAGCTCCTCGGCGGACCAGCGGCGTCCCTCGAAGAGGATGGGAGGCGGGGCGCACAGCATGGCAGGCCTACCAGGCCGCCCCACCGCTGATAACACAATACCCGTTCTCAGTCATGACCCGCCGAGCCTGATGGTCTTCCCCCGGGGGCCTGCCGTGTCACAGCCCATGCGCCAGCCCGACGGCTCACGTGTGGCGCACGATCATCGTTCCAACGAAGTACCTGTCGCAGGCTCCCCTGCCGTTTTTTCAGCGGACCGCGGACGGCCCGCGACGGATCTCCTCGACGACCGACGCGTACGCCGACCGGAGCACGCCCGCGTCCGATCCGTAGTTGATGATGGTGGCGCCGGCGGCGATCATCTGGCGCACGCCCTCCACGCTGTCGGTCAGCATCGCCACCGCCTTGCCGTGCTTGCGCGCGGCCGCCACGAGCCGGCGGCGGTGCTCGTCCAACACCTCCCGCTGAGCGTGGGTGCCGAGCACTCCCAGGTCCTGGGCCAGGTCGGTCGGCCCGATCGTCAGCGCGTCGATGCCCGGGACCGACGCGATCTCGTCGAGCCGCTCGAAGGCGGCCTTGGTCTCGAGCATGATCGTGACGTGCACGCGGGCATTCGCGGCGGCCATGTGCTCGGCCGGCGGCAGTGTCCGGTACTCCGTGTGGGGGCCGAAGCCGTACATCCCCCGCGCGCCCAGCGGGGCGTACCGGCAGCACGCGGCGACCTCGGCCGCCTGCTCGGGCGTGTCGACCTGCGGGATATGCAGGTTCCACACGCCGGCGTCGAGCAGCCGCGTGATCCACTCGCGGTTGCCCTCGGGCGGCCGGACCACCAGCGGGAAGTCGAGGGCGCGCGCCAGCGTCGCCATGTCGGCGACCGTCTCCATGGAGAACGGCGAGTGCTCCATGTCGACGCGGACGAAGTCAAGCCCCGCGGCCCGGAGCAGCGTCAGCACCGCAGGAGTCCGGATCATCGTCACCCAGGTGCCGATCTGGACTTCCCCACGCTCGGCGCGAGTCCGGTAGCCGTTCTCGTTCATCGGCGCCGTCTCCCTCGCCCGCTCAATTCACGAACGCGCGCTCTGCGTCGTACGCTCCCCCTCACCCTGCCCTCTCCCCCTCGGCGGGGGAGAGGGTGGCATAGCAGGCCCCCTCTCCCTCGCGAGGGAGAGGGTCGGGGTGAGGGTACCAGCCGTTGGTTCACGAATTATCCGCGCTAGGGCGCGAGGACGAAGGGCACGCCGGCGCTCTTCGCCACCGCCCGGAGCTGTTCCATCAGGTCGTCGGGAATCGGCACGCCCTGCTGGAGGCGCTCCTTCCGTGTCGCCATCTCCGGGTCCCCGGCCACGAGCACGGGCTGCGCGGGATCGGCGGGCTTCGCGTTGTGGAGCACGTCGATGACCTGGTCGAGGTCATCCTCGAACTCGCCTTCGGGGCGGAAGGCGCGGGGATCGATCGCCATGAAGAAGTGGCCGATGTTGTGCGGATCCGACGGCTCCTGCGTGCGGTTGCGGATCGGGGAGAAGGAGGCGCCCGAGAGCGCGCCGCCGAGGATGTGCACCATCACCGCCAAGCCGTAACCCTTGTGGCCGCCGACCGCGCGCGCGCCGCCGAGCGGCGTGATGCCGCCCTCCGGCCGCTCGAAGACGTGGCGGAACGCCTCCTCCGCATCGGTAACGGGCTGGCCGCTTCCGTCCACCACCCAGCCCGGCGGCAGCGGCCGATGGTTCAGCTTGTACACCTTGACCTTGCCGGCGGCGACGGTGGTGGTCGCCATGTCGAGCTCGAACGGCGAATTGCGCCTGGCCGGCGCCGCGAACGCGAGGGGATTCGTTCCCATGACGGGCTCGGCGGCGAACGTCGGCACCAGCGTCACGCCGCGCGTGGAGGCGGTGACCATGCCGATCACGCCGCGATCGGCCGCGATCCGCGAGTAGCAGCCGGCCGCGCCGAAGTGATGCGAGTTGAACACGGACACGACAGCCACGCCGGTGTCGCGACACTTGTCGACGGCGAGGTTCATCGCGTGCACCGAGACCGGATGGCCGAGCGACGCGTCGGCGTCGATCAGCGCCATGGCCGGCCCCTCGCGAACGGTCTTGAACACCGGGCGCATGTTGAGCCGGCCGCCGCGGAACTCGCGGTCGTACGTCGGCAGCATCGAGATGCCGTGGGAGTCGACGCCCCGGAGGTCAGTTTCGAGCATCATCTCGGCCGTGGTGTCGGCGTGGGCGTCCGACATGCCCCAGGCGCACAGGACCGAGCCGAGCTGCCGGCGGATCTGCTGCGGAAGAACTCGCTTCGGTTGCTCCATGGCCTCCTGCCCTACCGGGTTCTCCGAGCGCGGGTCACAGCTCGGCGACGTTCACAGCCTGGCCCTCGGCGGCGCTCCGGGTCACCGCGTCCGTGAACTCCATGTAGCGGACGCCGTCTTCGAAGTTGGTGTGCGTGATCTTCTCGCGGCCGCGAATCGCGTTGACGAACTCCTCCTCGACGCGCCAGCCGACTCGCCGCGCCGTCGGGATCGGGATCTCGCGCAGCTCCTTGTCGCCGCGCTTCGCGCCCGAGAGGCGCTTGGCGTCCGCCTCGAGGCGCAGCGTGCCCTCGCTCCCGAAGATCCACACCCCGGCGGCCGGCGCTAGGCCGGTAACGGCGCTGAATCGCATGTGGGCGACCGTGTCCCGCTTGAAGGTGGCGAGGATGTCGACGTGATCGGGCACCTTGACGTCGTGCCACGCGCCGCCGCCGTCGCGCCGACGGGCGACGGCGACCTTGGTCATCGCCATGACGCGGCGAGCCGGGCCGAGCCAGCGCATCATGGCTTCGTACCAGATGCCCATGTTCATGATGTTGTGGCCGCTGAGCGACACCTGGTGGCGCCAATGGAGCGGGCCGTCGGCATCGACGAAGCGCCCCTGGCTCGCGTGCAGCTCCACCGCCAGCACCTCGCCCACGTAGCCGTCGGCGAGCAGCGAGGTGAGCGTCGGGTCGGTCTCGAGCGTGTGGGGCGCGGGCACGAGCTGGGCCACAAGCTGGGGCGCCTTGCGGGACGCTTCGAGCATGCGCCGCCCCTCGGCGGCGTTCATGGCCATGCGGGCCTCGCAAAGCACGTGCTTGCCCGCCGCGAGCGCCGCCAGCGTCATCTCGCAGTGCGTGTAGGGCCAGGTCCCGATGCAGATTGCGTCGAGGTCGGGGGCCCCCACGACCTCCCGCCAATCGTCGTGGACCCGGCCGATGCCAAACTCCTTCGCGACGCGCTCGCCCGATTCCCTCGAGCGGTTGGCGACGGCCGCCAGCTCGACACCGGGCTGCGCGCGAAGCTTGGGCAGGTGGTGGAGCCTGGTGTTGGCGCCGGCCCCGATGAATCCGACACGGATCGTTTGGGTCGTCATGGGGCGACATGGTAGCACTTCGGACCCACTTCGGCGCGCGCCGTGTCAAGAGCCCGGCTTGCGTTGCGCCGCCGCGCTGACTATCCTGCGGCAGCCCCCATGCCGAGCTTCTGGTCACAGGACACGCGCCGCCAAACGGTCGCCTGGGTCGTGGGAATCGCTCTCACGATCGTGCTGATCGGCGTGAGCGCCCTCTGGTTGGGCGGCACGCCGCCGAGCAGGATCGTACTGGCGACGGGCCAGCCGGGCGGCGTCTACGACAGCTTCGGCCGCGAGTACCAGAAGCGGCTCCGCGCTCAGGGACTCACGGTCGAGTTGGTCAACACCGCGGGCTCGGTCGACAATTTCCGGCGGATCATCGACGGCAAGGCGGACGTCGCCTTCGCCCAGTCCGGCACCTACCAGGTGGTGAGCGACCCGGAGCACAAGGTGTCGGGGCTCGCCGCCATCTACTACGAGCCGCTCTGGATCTTTGTGAGGCGCGGCCTCCGGATCGAGGACAAGATCGCCTACCGCGACGGCAGTGTGTCGGTGGGGCCCAAGGCCAGCGGCACCGAGGCCGTCGCCAGGGCCATCCTCGCCGAGCAGGGTAACGACAGCACCTCGCCGGCCATCGTCAACTTCTCCTCCGTTGAGGCGCGGCGGCAGATCAGGGCCGGCAAGCATGACGTCGCCTTCTTCGTCACG
>JACORX010000338.1 GCA_016179165.1 Candidatus Rokuibacteriota bacterium
CTCTACCTCTCGAGCGAGCGTTGCCCGGCGCCGGACGCCGCCTGGGTCAACGGCACGGCCGCGCACGCGCTCGATTACGACGACGTCGCGCTCCGCGGGCACCCGAGCACCGTCCTGGTCCCGGCGATCCTCGCCGAAGGCGAGGCGCTCGGCGCCTCGGGTCGTGACATGCTCAGGGCCTACGCCGCCGGCTATGAGGTCTGGGGGGAGCTCGCCGACCGCGAGCGCGGCCACCACCACGTCAAGGGGTGGCACCCCACCGGGATCTTCGGCGCGATCGGCGCGGCGGCCGCGTGCGCCGCGCTGCGACGGCTCGATGCCGAGCGGGCCACGCTCGCGCTCGCGCTGGCCGCCTCGCAGTCGAGCGGCGTGATGGCGAACTTCGGCACGATGACGAAGCCGTTCCATGCCGGACGGGCCGCCCACGCCGGCGTCATCAGCGCCCGGCTCGCCGAGGCCGGCTTCACCGCGTCCGCCGATGCGCTCGAGCACCCCCAGGGCGTCCTCATCGCGGTGTCGCCCGAGGGCAAGGTCGACCGCGAGAGCGCGCCTCGAGCGCTCGGCCGGGACTGGCGCCTCGCCTCGGCGGGTCTCAGCATCAAGAAATTCCCGGCGTGCTACTGCACGCACCGCTCGATCGACGCCGTGCTCGACCTCGTGTCGCGGCGACCGATAGATCCCTCCCGTATCGACCGGATCGTGGTCTCGCTGAGCGACATGTATGCGACGATCCTCCGCAACCACGCCCCCCAGACGGGGCTCGCCGCGAAGTTCAGCATCGAGTTCGCGGTGGCGGCGGCGCTGACCGCGCGCCGCGTCGGGCTGGGGGAGCTGACGGACACGTTCGTGGGACGGGCGGACATCCAGCAGTTGATGCGGCGGGTCGTGGTGGAGACGAACCGGAACTACGACCCGGAGACACCGGGGGCGTCCGTGTACGATCAGGTACGAGTCCACCTCGACGACGGCACCGTCCTCGAGACCGAGCAGGTGAGGCACGCCAGCGGCCACGCCACCCGTCCGCTCGCCGAGGCCGAGCTGTTCGAGAAATTCCGTGCCTGCCTCGACGCGGGCGGCGTGAAGCTGGAGGCGCGCCGGCTCTTCGAGCGCCTCCTGAAGCTCGACGCGGTCGGCTCGGCGCGGGAGCTCGTCGGGGCCCGCTAGGTGGGTACCGTCAAGACCGTTGAACCGCAGAGCCTCTTCTTCGAGGACTTTGCCGAGGGGCAGGAGTTCTCGACGGTCACGAAGGGGCCGATGATGGTGGGCCACCAGGTGCGCTGGGCGGGCGCCTGCGACAACTACGACTCGGAATTCCATCACGACGAGCACGTGGCGAAGGCCCAGGGTCTGCCCGGCATCATCCTGTCCGGGCCGCTGATGGCGTCGTACCTCCTGACCGAGGTCGCGCACTGGGTCGGACGACACGCGCGGCTGCTCCGGTTCGCCGACCGGAACGTCGGCTCCACGATGCCGCGGGACACGGCGTACCTCCGTGGGCGCGTCACGAAGACGCACGTGCAGGACGGCCTAGGCGTGCTCGAAATCGAGTGCTGGATCGAGAACCAGCGGGGCGAGAACACGACGCCGGGGCGCGCGGTGGCGGCGGTGCCCCGCCGGACTCCCTGAACGACGACATGGAGATACAGGTCCCGGACATCGAGAAGTTCCTCGCCGGGCTCGTCGGTCCGGTCGGGAAGCCCGACACCATGGCCGTGGAGCTCGGGGCCGTCCGCAAGATGGCCAAGGCGGTGGAGGACTTCGATCCGATCCACTACGACGCCGCGGCGGCGATCGCGCGCGGCTATCGCGGCGTCGTGGCGCCGTGGCCGCTCCTGTGGCTCTTCTACTTCAACGGCACGGAGCACAGCATCGACTTCCCCTTCGGGAAGGCGACGGTCCACGGCGAGGACGAGTACGAGTTCCACGAGCCGGTGATCGTGGGGGACGAGATCGCGATGCAGATGGTGATCACCGACGCGCGCCTCAAGCAGGGGCGCTCGGGCCCGCTCGGGATCGTCGTCGAGGAACGGCGGTTCACCAACCAGCTCGGCGCGCTCTGCGCGGTGCTTCGCACGACCCTCATCAGGCGCTGAGGACGGCCCGGGCGCTCACGCCGGGCCGGCGCGCGCGCCGCGGAGCGTTCCGGCCCGGGAACTTCTCGCTCGAGAAGGAGCCGTGACATGGGTGTCAACTACATCACCGATGAGGTGAAGGCCGTCATCGGTGCCGAATCGGAGCCGGTGGAGGCGTTCCACCCCGTGGAGCCGAGCGAGGTGCGGCGGTTCCATCACGCCACGATGGACCCGGCGCGGCGCTACTGGGACGCCGAGTGGGCGAAGCAGAGCCGCTACGGCGGCTTGGTGGCGCCGCCGGCGTTCCCGGCGCACGCCTTCCGGCGCCCGCCCGCCGCGCCGGATCCCCTGGACCAGATGGGCGATCCCGACTTCGACGGCCGCAACCGGCGGATGCGGCCCGGCCTGCCGCCGGTCGAGGTCCCGCTGGTGCGCTTGCTGAACGGCGGCTACGACTACGAGTTCTTCCGCTACGCGCGCCACGGCGAGCGTCTTTTCGTGAAGAGCCGCTTCAAGGACATCTACCAGCGCGACGGCAAGTCCGGGACGATGGTGTTCGTGGTGATCGAGGACCTCTACAGCAACGACCGGGGCGAGCCGCTGCTCAAGACGACGAACACGCTCATATTGCGCTGAAAGGACGAGGCGATGAAGGCACCCGCGTTCGAGGATGTCCTCGTCGGACAGGAGATTCCGGTGCTGGTCAAGGGACCCATGACCACCGCGCACGTCATGCGGTGGTCGGCGTCCATGGAGAACTGGCACCGCATCCACTACGACTGGCGGTATGCCACGGAGCACGACAAGCTTCCCGACGTGATGGTGAACGGGTCGTGGAAGCAGCACGTGATGGTCCAGCTCCTCACCGACTGGGTCGGCGAAACCGGCTGGCTGTGGAAGATCAGCTTCCAGTTCCGCGGCATGAATGTACCCGGCGACACGCTCACCGCGTGGGGCCGCGTGGTCAGGAAGGAGGAGCGAGGGCCGTACGGCGTCGTCGATCTCGAGATCGGCCTGAAGAACCAGAAGGGTGACGAGGGGACGCCCGGCACGGCAAGCGTCGTCCTGCCGCGGCGCGACGGGCCGGCGGTGCCGTACCCGTTCGATCCAGGCGCGCTGGGCGTGGCGACGGCCTGATCGCCCGCCAGATCGCGAGAAGGCCAGGGGGGAAGAGCGATGCGGTTCGGGTTGTCACTGCCGATGCAGCATCCCGTGGGCGACGACATGTCGCAGCGGTTCGGCGAGCTGGTGGAGATGGTGCGGCTGGCGCGGGGGGCCGGGTTCCATCACGTCAGCGCCAGCCAGCACTACCTGGCCGCGCCGTTCCAGTACATGCAGCCGCTTCCGGTCCTGGCACGCGTGGCGGGCGAGATCGGAGAGATGACGCTGGGAACGGGCATCATGCTGCTGGCCCTGCAGCATCCGGTGGATGTGGCGGAATCCCTCGCCACCCTGGACGTGATCTGCGGCGGGCGGCTGGTGTTCGGCGTGGGACTCGGATACCGCGACGTCGAGTTCGATGCCTTCGGGATTCCGCGCGGCCGGCGGTTGTCTCGCTTTCTGGAGGTCCTGGAGGTGGTGCGGCGGCTGTGGACCGAGGAGCGCGTGACCTTCCACGGCGAGCACTTTCACCTGGAGGACGTCGGCCTCACCATGAGGCCGCGGCAGAAGCCGCGGCCACCCATCGTGGTGGCGGCCAGCAACGACAAGATGGTCCGGCGTGTCGCCCGTATCGGCGATGCCTGGGCCATTGCCGGCCACGCCACCCTGGCGACGCTGGAGCGGCAGGTCGGGCTATACCGCGCCGCCCTGGAAGTGGAGGGCAAGCCGTTTCCGCCTCCGAGCTTCAGTCTGGGCAAGGAGCTCTACATCGCTCGCGACATGGACACGGCCTTGCGCGAAGCCCTGCCGTACATCGCGACCAAGTACGAAGCCTACGCGCAATGGGGCCAGGACAACGTCCTGCCCGCGGGTGAGACGTTCCGTCTGCCCATCGAGCAGCTGCGGCAGGACCGGTTCATCGTCGGCGATCCCGAACACTGCATCGAGCAGATCGCGCGGCATCAGGAGCGCCTGGACATCCAGCAGATGGGCTTTCGCCTGCACTGGCCCGGGATGCCGCACCAGCAAGTGATGAAGGCCATCGAGCTGCTCGGCGAACGCGTCCTGCCGCATTTTGCGTGAGGCCCCGCCGGCCCAGGGGCTCCTTGACCTCCTCTCCGCACCCCGCCATCTAGGGCCTTTTCACCATAGATATGAGATGTTCGGTCCATTGCTTACCTCACTGAACGGTTAGTAAACTCACACGCGATTCAGGCGGTAAGCGGCAGAGCCAGGGCACGACCTCGCCGAGTGTGAATGGCGGCTCGAACACGCTCTAACCGGGCGCGCCCGGTGGGAGCGGACCGGGAGAGGGGGGGGACAGCGTGGGAATCCGAATCTGGTACCAGAGCTCGGTGGCGATCGGCCGGAATCCCGTCTTCAAGCCATACGAGGACGCGATAGCGAGGAATGCGCGAGAAGTGGTCCGATCGGACACGACCGTCGACATCCGCGGGGTGGAGCGGATGACCCCGCACTATGAACGGTCCAGATACGCGCGCTATCTGAACGGCATCTCGATCGTCCGCAACGCCGCGCAGGCCGAAGCCGAAGCGTATGACGCCATCGCGGTCGGATGTTATACGGACCCCTGCCTGGAGGAGGTCCGTGACTCGGTGACGATCCCGGCCCTCTTCATGATGCAGGCGTCCATGCACGTGGCCTGCATGCTCGGAGGGAAGTTCGCCTTCGTCAGCTATAGCGCCCGCAATCTCCAGCAGATGACACGGCTCGCCGAACGGTACGGCCTGGTCGGCCGGCTGGCCGGAGCCGGCTGCTTCGAGGCTGAGCTCTCCCGCTCGAACGAGTGGTTCGCCGATCCCGGGCCCGTCATCGAGGGGTTTACCCGAGAGGCGGCCAAGTGCGTGGTCCAGGGGGCGGAGGTCCTGATCCCGACCTGCGGCGTTCTCAACCAGGTGTTGAGGGAGAACAAGGTCCGCGACGTGGGTGGCTGCCCGATCCTGGACGGCAGCAGCGTGCTGCTGAAGCTGACCGAGGCCATGGTGGATTTGCGCCGGACGATTGGACTGGGCCACGTGGGCGCAGGCGTCACGCGCGCGGTGATGCGAGAGATCGAGGACGCGTACGGAGTCTCGCGATCGAGTGCCGCCGAATGAAGCTCGTCGATTTGAGCCTCGAGCTCCACGACGGGTTCCAGTCACACGGGGCTCACGCGCGAACGACCGTGATGGACTTCGTGACGCACGCATTTTCGGCCCCCCGGTACAACCCGCCGTGTCGCGGCTTCGCTGACAAGCTGCTGATCCTGGATCAAATCGGCCGGCCGCTCCGGATCAAGGGGGCCACGGGGTCACCGATCCGGGCGGTTGCCCTCCTCGATCGAGACTGGTAAGCACATGCGGCTCGAAGGCAGGATCGCGATCGTGACGGGTGGCGGCAGCGGGATCGGGCAGGCCATCGCCGAGCGGTTTGCGTCGGAGGGGGCGGTCATCGTGCTGGCCGGGCGCCGAGTCGAGCGTCTCGAAAGCGTGTCCGCGGGGATTGCGGCCGCCGGTGGGCGCGCCCGCGCGGTGCCGATGGACGTGAGGCTGGCGGCCGACGCCCGACGTGTGGTGGAGACGGCGGTGAACGAGTTCGGGCGGCTGGACATCCTGATCAACTGCGCCGGGATCCTTCCCCTTCGCGTTCCCCTCGGCGACTGTCCCGAGGAGGTCTGGACCGCGGTGATCGAGACCAATCTGACCGGCGTCTACCATTGCTGCAAGGCGGCGTTGCCCGCCCTCTGCGAGTCCCGCGGCAACGTCGTCAACATCGCCTCGGTGGCGGGGCTCAAGGGCGTGCCCGGCAACGCCGTGTACGGCATCTCGAAGGCGGCCGTGATCCAGCTCACCCGCTCCATGGCGGTCGACTACGCGAGCCGGGGGATCCGCGTCAACGCCGTATGCCCGGCGGTCATCGAGACCGATCTGAACCGCGACATGCTGGCCGAGCGACGCACGCGGGGCACGTACGATGCCCTGCTCAAGCGCCACCCGCTGGGCTGCTTCGGCGAACCGGCCGATGCCGTGAACGCGGCGCTCTTCTTGGCCAGTGACGAAGCGCGGTGGATCACGGGTGTCGCGTTGCCCGTGGATGGCGGCGTCGCGGCCTCGTAAGGGAGCCGGGCGGGCCGGGGTGGGCCGTACCTGAAGCGGCCGGAGACGAGAGGGAGGGCACCATGACAGCCGGAGTTTCGAGATTCGGCCGCCGCGAGTTCCTCATCGCCTGAGCCATGGACACGCCTGCGATCCGTCCAACGGGAGACGGCATGGAAGTTCGCGACGAGTCGCGGACCCAGGCCATGCGCGAGATGGTTCGCGAGCTGGCCGAGAAGCACATCGCGCCGAGAGCGCAGGCCAGCGACGCCGACGAGGCGTTTCCGTGGGACGTGGTCCAGGCTTACCGGCAGGCCGGATTGCTCGCCCTGCTCGTGCCGGACGCGTACGGCGGCGCCGGCGGCTCGCTCTTCGACGAGACCGTGATCGCCGAGGAGCTCGCCCGCACCGACGTCTCGTCGTCGCTCATCTTTACCACCCAGTGCATCTGCACGGAGGTCATCAACCACATCGCGACCGACGAGCAGCGCCGTCATTATCTGCCGCGAGTCGTCGCCGGCCGGCTCCTCGCGATCGCCCTGACCGAACCGGAAGCCGGGTCCGACGCCGCCGGCATCCAGACGACCGCCCGGCGCGTCACCGACGGCTACGTGCTCAACGGGATCAAGCATTTTTGCACCAACGGGGACGTGGCGGACGTGATTCTCGTCTTCGCCGTCACCGCCCCGGGGAAGGGGCCGGGCGGCATCTCGGTGTTCGCGGTGGAGCGACCGAGCCCGGGGCTCAGTATCACGAGGCACGACAAGAAGATGGGGATCCGCGGGACGACGACCGTCGAGTTCGCGCTCGAAGATTGCGTGGTGCCGGTCGGCGCGCGTCTTGGACCGGAGCACGAGGGCTTTCGGGCCGCCATGCACGCCCTCGAGCGCGGGCGGGTGGCCATCGGAGGCGTGGCGGTCGGGCTGGCTCAAGGGGCGATGGAGTACGCGACGGGCTACGCGCGCCAGCGGCGTCAGTTCGGCCAGGCGATCGCCGCGTTCCAGGGGGTGCAATTCATGCTCGCCGACATGGCGATCGAGATCGAGGCCGCCCGACGCCTCGTCTACTACGCCGCACAGCTGGCCGGGGAAGACCATCGGCGCTTCCGCCCCGTCTCGGCCAAGGCGAAGTGCTTCGCCAGCGACGTGGCCATGCGCGTGACGACCGATGCCGTCCAGGTGCTGGGTGGGATGGGCTACATCCGGGAGTGTCCGGTCGAGCGCATGATGCGGGACGCCAAGATCCTCCAGATCTTCGAGGGCACCAACCAGCTCATGCGAGTGCTGGTGGCCCGCGATCTGGTGGGGCGGCTCGAGTAAGGAGCGCCTCGGTGCTGGTTGTGGGCGGGATGGCGGTTAAGACAGGAGCCTTGGTGGGCGCGACATGAACGCGGGATACGAGATCCTGAGCGTGGCAGCCAGCCGGTGGCCTGACCGGGTAGCCCTGATCGGTGACTGGGGGCAGATGACCTTCCGCGACCTCGAGGCCCGAGCGGCGCGCGTCGCCGCGGGCCTGGCCCGGCTCGGCGTGCGGGCCGGGGATCGCGTCGGCTACATGATGAACAACCATCCCGAGGTGGTGGTCGCCTACTTCGCCGTCTTGCGGCTGGGGGCCGTGGCCGTCGCCACCAACGTGATGCTGAGACCTACCGAGCTCGCCTACCTCCTGAACGATAGCGGGACCGTGGGTCTCGTGTGCGAGCCGGACGTGGCGGACACCGTGCTGGCGGCCGGGCGGGAAGCGCCGGGACTGCGCTGGATCGCGGCGCTGGGCGATCGGCCTCCGGCCGGGACCATCGCGTTCGGCTCGCTCGATCATGCCGACGATCCGGTCGGCGTTGCAGAACGCCACCCCGACGATCTTGCCATGCTCATGTATACGTCGGGCACGACCGGTTCACCGAAGGGGGTCATGATGAGCCATGCCTGGCTCGACTTCACGACCTTCGGCTGGATCCGCGTGGACAAGCTCTCGGGCGACGACCGGTTTCTCGACGCCTCGCCGTTCTTCTACGCCATC
>JACORX010000366.1 GCA_016179165.1 Candidatus Rokuibacteriota bacterium
CGGGTCCATCCGCTCGACGCCGTGGCGGAACTCGTCGACATTGTAGATACGCTTGACCATGCCGACCAGGTTCATCACGAGGACGGCCTTCTCCCAGTCCGCGTGGAAGGGAGGCTCGTTCGGCTCGCGCTCGACGGGTCCGAAGCCGTGCATGCCGCCGAGATCATGGACGCCGTTCATGATGGGTGTGCGCGGATGATCACGCGCCGCGGCAGGACTGTCAAGCCGGGTTAGCTGCCGGCCAGCTTGACGGTGTAGCCCAGGCCGCGAAGGCGTGCCGCGATGCGCTCGCGGTGGTCGCCCTGGATCTCGACCGCGCCGCCCTTGACCGCCCCACCGGCGCCGCAGAGCCGTTTGAACTCCGCCGCGCGCCCCTCGATCTCGCGGGCCGGCAGCCCGCGGATGACCGTCACCACCTTGCCATTCCTCCCGCTGCGGTCGCCAAAGACGCGCACCACGCCGTCGTTCGGTACGGGCAGGCCCGAAGGCGACGCCGGACGCGCTGAAGCGGGCCGGCGGATGCGCCCGCCTTCGGTCGAGTAGACGCGTCGGGAATTGTACACAGCAGGTAGTCTAGCAAGTTCCCGGCGGGATATACTCCCCGCGGTAAAGACCGACCGGTTCCTCTCACGCTGAGCACGCGTTCACAGCGAAAGGACATCCATGGCGTACAAGGGATTGGATCTCAGCGGCAAGGTGGCACTCGTCACGGGCGGTAACAGCGGTATCGGTCTCGGCATGGCCGAGGCGATGGCGCAGGCGGGTGCCGCCGTCTGCATCTGGGGCACCAACGAGGCCAAGAACGCGGCGGCGCTCAAGCGGCTCCTGGGTCACGGCGGCAAGGCGCTGGCGATCCGCTGCGACGTCAGCGACGAAGGCGCGGTGGACCGCTGCTTCGCCGAGACGGTCAAGGCCCTGGGACGGGTGGACGCCTTCTTCGCCAACGCGGGCGTCAGCGGGCGCGGCGGCGCGCCCGGCGGCTTCGCCCAGATGTCCACGGCCGAATGGCGGCGGGTGATGAGCGTGAACCTGGACGGCGCGTTCTGGAGCCTCCGCGCGGCCGCGCGGCACATGATCGAGCGCGGCGGCGGCGGCTCGCTCGTCTCGACGGCGAGCCTGGCGGCCGTCATGGGCGCGGCGCGCGGCGAGCACTACTCCGCCACCAAGGGCGCGCTCATGGCGATGACGCGGTCCATGGCGGTGGAGCTGGCGCGGCACCAGATCCGCGCCAACTCCATCGTGCCGGGCTGGATCGACACGCCGATGACGGAGACTGCGCTCCAAGGCGAAGCCTTCAAGGGGAAGGTCCTGCCGCGCGTACCGCTCAAGCGCTGGGGCGTCGGCGACGACTTCGGCGGCGTCGCCGTTTACTTGGCCAGCGACGCGAGTCGCTACCACACCGGCGACACGTTCGTGATCGACGGAGGCTATCTCATCTTCTAGACCCGGGGTTTGACCTTTCTGACGCGCTCTGGCAGGATCGCCGCGAGATGGGAGGGGCATTTATCCGCAGCGCGCTCTTGCTGCCCGTGACGGCGCGCCCGCGCGAGGTGTTCGAGGCGCGGGAGACCGTCTTGCTCGAGCTGGACCCGCGACGGATGGCGCATCTCCGGTGAGCGCTCCCTGGCCCGTGTTCACGGCGGCGGCGGTGCAGGCGGCGCCCGTCTATCTCGACCGAGACGCCACGGTGGATAAGGCCTGCGCGCTGATTCGCGAGGCCGGCAGCGCGGGCGCGCGCCTCGTCGCCTTCCCCGAGGTCTTCGTCCCGGGCTTCCCCCACTGGATCTATCTCGATCGCCCGCAGGCCAACGAGCATCACTTCGTGGAGCTGGTGCGAGGCGCGGTGGAGGTGCCGGGCCCGGCCACGGAGCGCCTCGGCCGGGCGGCGCGGGAGGCCGGGCTCTACGTGGTGATCGGGGTGAACGAGCGGAGCCCGCGGAGCATGGGGGAGCTGTTCAACACCAACCTCGTCTTCGGCCCCGACGGGGCGCTGCTCGGGCGGCATCGGAAGCTGATGCCGACCTATGCGGAGAAGATGATCTGGAGCTTCGGCGACGGCTCGACGCTCCGCGTGTACGACACGGACGTGGGGCGGCTCGGCACCCTCTGCTGCGGTGAGAACACCAACCCGCTGGCCCGCTTCGCCCTCATCGCCCAGGGCGAGCAGGTCCACGTGGCCAATTACCCGGCGCGACCGGCGGGGGATGCCTATGATCTCGCGCGGGCCATCGAGATCCGCGCCGCCGCCCATGCCTTCGAGGGCAAGTGCTTCGTCGTGGTGGCGGGGAGCCTGATCAGCCCCGCCATGCGCGAGCGGCTCGGCGACACGCCGGAGAAGCGACGGCTCCTCGGCGAGGGCAGCGCCACCTTCACGGGCATCCTCGGTCCCGACGGGCGCGTCCTCGCGGGGCCCGCGGCGCCGGACCGCGAGGAGATCGTCTACGGCAAGATCGACCTCGAGGCCATCATCAGACCCAAACTCTTCCACGACGTGGCGGGGAACTACAATCGTTTTGACGTGCTGTCGCTCAGATTGAACCGGGCGCCGTTGGCCGCGATCACCGAGACGACCCCGGCGGGGACGGATGCCGCGGGCGTGGCTCCCGAGGTGAAGCGCCTCGTGGACGCGCTGAGGGCGCGCCTGGGCTCCGCCTCCCCCGAAGAGCTCAGGGCGCTGGTGGAGTCGCTGCTGGCCGCGCTGCCCGGCTAGCCAGGGGCGGGGGCTATCGGGGGGCTTGACCTTTTTCGCTCTCGGGCCTAGGGTCTCGCCATGAGAACCTTCAACGCGCGCCGCCTCGCCCTGCTTCTGGCCTTGCTTGTCGCCATGCCAGCCGTCGCCGCCGCCGCGGAGGGCGAGATGCGCTGGGGATTACACGTGACGCTGGCCCCCAAGTGGCTCGACCCCGCCGAGACGGAAGCCTTCAACACGCCGTTCATGGTGCTCTACGCCGTGCACGACGCCCTGGTGAAGCCGATGCCGGCCGGGGTCAGTACGCCCAGCCTGGCGGAGTCGTGGACGGAGTCCAAGGACCACTTGAGCTATACGTTCACGCTCAGGAAGAACGCGCGCTTCCACAACGGGGAGCCCGTCACCGCGGACGACGTCAAGTTCTCCTTCGAGCGCTACAGGGGCGCCTCCGCCACCCTCCTGAAGGGCAAGGTCAAGGAGGTGCAGGCGCTCTCGCCTACCCAGGTGCGCTTCGTCCTCAATGAGCCGTGGCCCGACTTCATGACGTTCTACGGCACGACCGCCTCGGGCGCCGCGTGGATCGTCCCCAAGAAGTACGTGGAGAAAGTCGGCGAAGACGGCTTCAAGGCCGCGCCCGTCGGCGCCGGGCCCTACAAGGTCGTCTCGTTCAAGCCCGGTGTGGAGCTGGTGCTCGAGGCGTTCGACGGCTACTGGCGCAAGGCGCCCTCGATAAAGCGGCTCATCATGCGCTCGCTACCCGAGGAGTCGACACGGGCGGCGGCCTTGAGGAACGGCGAGGTGGACCTCGTCTACCTCCTCACGGGCCCGACGGCCGAGGCGGTACAGAAGGCGCCAGGCTTCAAGGTCGTGGCGCCGCTGCTCTCAGGAGCCTTCTGGATCGAGCTGCCGGACCAGTGGGATCCCAAGTCGCCGTGGGCGGACCGGCGCGTGCGGCTGGCCGCGAGCCACGCCATAGACCGCCAGGCGGTGAACAAGGCCGAGACGCTCGGGTTCTCGCGGCTCACCGGCAATTTCGTCCCGAGGATCTTCCAGTACGCGCTGACCTTCGAGGCGCCCGCCTACGATCCCGAACGCGCCAAGAAGCTCCTCGCCGAGGCCGGGTACCCGAACGGCTTCGACGGCGGCGACTTCACCCCCTTCCCGCCCTACAACTCCATGGGCGAGGCCATCCAGGGATATTTCCAGGCGGTCGGGATCCGCACGCGCCAGCGCACGATGGAGCGCGCCACGTACTTCACGACCTGGCGCGAGAAGAAGCTGCGCGGCGTGATCCTCGTCGTCACCGCCACCTTCGGCAATGCGGCGACCCGGCTCGAGCCCTACGCGACGAAGAACGGCATCTACGCGTACGGCAGCCTGCCCGACATCGTCGACCTCTACGCGCGCCAGGGCAGGGAGCTCGATGGGAAGAAGCGCGAGGCGCTGGTGCACCAGATCCAGAAGCGGATCCACGACCAGGTCATCAACATCCCGATCTACGACCTGGCGTTCATCTGGGGCGTGGGACCGCGCGTCGAGGAATCGGGCGCGGGCCTCATCCCCGGGTTCGCCTACTCCGCCCCCTTCGAGGACCTGAAGCTGAAGAAGTAGACAGTGCCGCACCATTCGCTCGGGATCGACATCGGCGGCACCTTCACCGACATCGTGGTCTACGACCACGACAGCGGGCGACAGTGGAGCCGCAAGGTCCTCACCACCCACGAGGATCCGGCGCGCGCCGTGGCGTCAGGCGTCGCTGCGCTGCTCGGAGAAGGCCGGCTGGCCCCCGCGCACTTCACCCGCGTCGTCCACGCGACCACGCTCTTTACCAACGCGCTGATCGAGCGCAAGGGTGCGCGCACCGGCCTCATCACGACGGCGGGCTTCCGCGACACGCTCGAGATCGGCCGCGAGCGCAAGTACGAGCTGTACGACCTCCAGATCGCCAAGCCCGAGCCCTTGGTCCCGCGCAACCTGCGCCTCGAGGTGGCGGAGCGCTCGCGCGCGGACGGCGGCGTCGAGCGGCGCCTTGACACGGCGCAGCTCGAGAGCCGAGCCCGGGCGCTGGTCCAGGCCGGGGTCGAGTCCATCGCGGTGGTTTTTCTCCACGCCTACGCCAACCCGCGCCACGAGGCGCATGCCGCGCGCCTCGTCGCGAAGCGCCATCCGAAGATCGCGGTGACGACCTCCCACGAGGTCGCGCCCGAGATCCGCGAGTACGAGCGCGCCTCGACGACGGTCGCCAACGCGTATATCAAGCCGCTCGCCCAGCGCTACCTGGAGCTGATGGCGAAGCGTCTCGATGGCCTCGGCATCCCGGCTCCGCTTCTCCTGATGCTGTCGGGCGGCGGGCTGACCCACGTCGCCGAGGCCCAGCGGACACCGGTGCAGATGCTCGAGTCCGGCCCCGCGGCCGGCGCGCTCGCCGGCGCCTTCTTCGGCCGCGCCGACGGCGGCTCCTCGCCCCGCTCGGGGGAGCTCTCAGCATCCGCTCGCCTCGCCTCCGGCAGTGGCTCGCCAGGCGTCCTCGCGTTCGACATGGGCGGCACCACCGCCAAGCTCTCGCTCGTGGACGACGGCGAGCCGCTCACGGCCTACAGCTTCGAGGCGGCGCGCCAGAGGCGCTTCATGGAAGGCAGCGGCCTGCCCATCCGCATCTCGACGATCGAGCTGATCGAGATCGGCGCGGGCGGCGGCAGCATCGCCTCCGTAAACGAGATCGGACTCCTCAAGGTCGGGCCGCGGAGCGCGGGCTCCCAGCCGGGTCCCGCCTCCTACGGGCTGGGCGGGACCGAGCCCACGGTGACCGACGCGGATTTCCTCCTCGGCTATCTCAACCCCGTCTTCTTGGCGGGCGGCGAGGACTAGGTAGATGTCGCGGCGGCGCGGCAGGCAATCGAGAGACTGGCCGGCACGCTGGGGCTTCCACCGATCAAGGTAGCGTGGGGGATACACGACATCGTCAACGAGAACATGGCCTCCGCCGCGCGCGTGCACATCGCCGAGCGCGGGCGGGACCCTCGCGACTACGCGCTCCTCTGCACCGGCGGCGCGGGGCCCGTCCACGCCCGAGAGGTCGCGCGGAAGCTCGGGATCTCCCGGGTGATCTGCCC
>JACORX010000356.1 GCA_016179165.1 Candidatus Rokuibacteriota bacterium
ACGTACTCGCCGGGCTTGTACTCCTTGAGCTTGAACGGCCCCGTGCCGACGCACCGGGTCTTGAACTCGGCCACCGGGACGTGGGCCGGGTAGACGGGCGAGTAGCCCGAGGCGAGCATCGGGAGCAACGAGGGCTGCGGGCGCTTGAGCCGGAAGACGACGGTGTGGGACTCCGGCGCCTCGACGGCTTCGACGTTCTCGTACCACAGCTTGCGGGGGTTGACCCGGAGCTTGCCCTTAGCGTCGGGGGCTCCCCGCACCATGTCGAACGTGTACTTCACGTCCTGGGCGGTGAAGGGCTTGCCGTCATGCCACCGGACCCCCTTGCGGAGGAAGAAGACGAGGTTCCGGTAGTTGTCCTGCCACGACCATTTCTCCGCCAGCTCCGGGACGATCGTGTCGGCGCTCTCCTGCTTCTTGCCGGCGTCGAAGTAGACCAGGTTGTTGAAGCAGGGGCTCGCTTGCTGGACCGTGCCGATCGTCGCTTCCTCGTGGGGCGAGAGGCTCGGGGGCGCGCCGATCGGCGAGCTGACGAGGATCCCGCCGGACTTCGGCGTCTGGGCGGTGGCGGGAACAGCGGCCAGCGCGGTCATCCCTACCGCCGCCCACAGCGCGGCGGCAATGCGGAAACCTTTCATCGTCTTTCCCCCTCCGGCCCGGCCGGTAGTCGCCAGGGCATATAATGCCCTGCGGTTGGAAAACTTCGGACTGCCGCGATAGGATTCCTCGGCATACGGAAATATACGCGAACAGGCGCGCGCGCTCAACCCTTTACGCCTGCGTTACGCGATGCGTCAGGATCGAGAGGTCGCGAAGGGGACTGGGGGAGCGGCTGGGGCGTGCCAAGGCCTGGGGGCGGCGCCAGCCGCAGGACGCGGACCTTCGTCGTGACCCACGCCTCTCCGTTCTTCTCCTGAACCGCCTCCACGATGTCCCCGAGGTGGATGTCCACGCGCCCGATGGGATAGCCGTCCACGCCGTAAAACCCCGTCGCGGCGTCGGCGGTGAGCGGGCCGGTGACCTCGTCCGACTCGAGGACGAGGATGCCGCCCTGATTGTCGTTCTCGACAATGAGACCGCGGACCGGCACCGCGTCCGATACTCCGGCGCGGCCCGCGTCAAGAGCCAGAAGTCCGGCGAAGGGCCACCCCGCGGCGAGCACGCGGCCCTTCACGACCCGCCTCGCCCGGCCCCACGACGCGCGTCGCGGCGCGTGAGGAGCTCCTCGAGAGTCACAGGCCGCATGCCCCCGCGCCGGCGCAGGTCGGGGTCGGCCACGATGGGCCGGCTGCGGATCCGCGACGCGAGGCCGCTCCGCACGGCGCGCTCGGCGTACAGGCGGCAGAGCGCGCGGCACATGAGCGGCCGCCCAGCGTCCCGCTTTCGACTGTTGTCGACGGATGTTGGTCGGGTCGCATGCCGATACAGTTTGCAATCGGAACGCCATGTTGAAAGTCCGTGAATTCAAATACTTACGGTGGTCAATTCCGACGGACACTGGTCAGACTGGTAAGAAGTTGATCAGGAGGTTGAGCAGTAAGGGTAGAGTCGCGCAATCGATCCACCGCGGGGAGCCTCGTGCGGGCCGCCCCTTTGTGGACGTCAACTGCGCGGCCGTCCCCGAGACCCTCCTCGAGGCCGAGCTGTTCGGCTTCGAGCGCGGCGCGTTCACCGACGCCCGGCGCGCCAAGCCTGGTCTTTTCCAGGCGGCCAACCACAGGACGCTGTTCCTCGACGAAGTGGGATTGCTTTTCCAACTTCGGCTCGATGGTGGATGTCCAGGCGTGGGGTCACGAGGTCACGACCAGCGGCTACGGGTCACTCCAGGGCGGGATGCGTGAAGAGAACCGCTGCTCCTTCACGTATCCGCCGGAGATGTCCAAGACCTTCAAGAGCACGTCCACCTTCGTGCCGAGCGACCACACGAAGGACCGGCAGATCGTTCGCGAGGTGGCGGCGGCCGGCGAGACGTACACGCGGAAAGGGCTGAGCAAGATCAAGTAGTCGCGCGTGCCCCTCCAGATCCGCGGCCGCTCCAAGCAGTACACAAGGGCCGTGACCGTGCTGGAGGGGATCTCGCTCGACATCGAGACGCGCAACATCACTGCGGTCACCGGACCGTCCGGCGCGGGCGGCATCGGGCTCGTGCTGGACGCCGCGATCAACGTCGTCCAGTGGCGCGCCGTCGCTGCCGTCTTCGCGGTCGTCCTCTTCGCCGAAGTCGCGGTCACCGCCATCCGCAAGCGCGTGCTCTAGCTCCGGTCCCGCGGGAGCGGTGCTATACTGGCGCCGCATGTCCGGCCCCGAATTCGACGGCGCCCTGCCCCCTCCCGATCTCGCCGCGGTACCGCCGCGGCCCTTCTTCCGCCCGTGGGCCACCTGGCTTGCGACGATCCTCGCAGCCGGGCTCGTCGGCCATCTCTACGTCCTGACGCCTGGGGGGCCGCTCGATCGTCTCCACCGGCCGGAGGACTCGCTCGAGCGGCTGACGGAGCGCGAGATGGACGTGCGCGCGGCGCTCCGCCATGCGACCCCGTGGGAGCGTCGCCTCTACGCCCTGCTCTCCGGAGGGGACGAGAGCGTCGATGATTGGATCCGCTGGCACGAGGAGCTGGCCGAGGTCTCGACGTCGCTCGACGTGGAGATCTCCCTGCTGATCCTGCTCGGCGAGACGCGCCAGACGGAGGCGCTGCGCACGGCGCTGGGCGACTGGGAGGGCAACGACGCGGCGGAGACGCGCCGGAAGGATTGGATCGCGGCCGCCTACCTCGAGCCGTCCCTCAGCCGCGCCGAGGGGCGAGCGCTCATCACCGAGGTGCGCGACGAGCTTCCCGCAGGCTGGTTCGCCGACGCGCTCGTCGCGCGGCTCGCCCGCCGCTCGGGAGATGCCGTCGCGCGCCAGCAGGCCGAGTCTGCCATCGCGGCGCGCGGCTCGGCCCTGCTCCGCCGCTGGCGGGCTCTCGAGGCGGCGGGGTTGCTGTTGGGCGTGGCAGGCCTCGCGGCACTGGGCCTCATGGTCCTGACTCAAGCAGATCCGCGGGTGGCAGACGCCCGCGTGCCGGACGGCTTCTCGCTCGCCGACGGCTACGCGCTGTTCATCCGGGGCGCGCTGGGCTTTCTCGTCCTGGGCGCCGGCTTGGGCGTGATGATTCCCGACGACAGCGCGCTCGACGCCCTCACGGGCCCGGCGACCGTGGCGCCCATTCTTCTATACGCCGCCTGGTACCTGCGCTCCCGCGGCCTGTCCTTCGCCGCGGCCTACGGGCTCCTGCCAGGCCGGGATCGTCTCGTCACCATCGCCTGGGTCGCCCTCGCTCTCGTCGGCCTCCAGCTGGCAGGCGAGAGCCTGATCGGAGCGGCCCTCGACGCCCTGCGCCTCAGTTCGCACTGGGCCGACGGGCTCGAGGAAAACCTCATGTGGGGCTCGTGGGGGCTCGTCGCCCGCAAGACGACCGGCAGCGTGCTCTGGGCGCCGCTCGGCGAAGAGGTGGCCTTCCGCGGCGTGCTCTACCCCGCTCTCCGCTCGCGCTTCGGCGTCGCGCCGGCAGCGGCGCTCTCCGCGGCCGTCTTCGCGGTCGCGCACGGCTACGGAGTGCTTGGTTTCGCCGTCGTCTTCTGGAGCGGCATCCTTTGGGCGCTGGCCTACGAGCGGACGGGGAGCCTCTGGCCCTGCATCGTCGCGCACGCTGCCGGCAACCTGGGGGCGACGGTCGGCGTCGTCGCCCTCCTCCGGTAGTTACAGGCGGCTCAATAAGGTCCAGATGCGAGGCGGCACCCCGCTCTTCGAGTTGAGCGGCGGCCTCTGCCGTCGCGAGACGAGGGCTGGATTGATTCCGCACGCGAGGCGTAGTCCTTCTACGTTGAGCGTGCGGCCGAGGGCGCCAACGAAGCAGATGGGCCTTTTTCAGCCGCCTGTCAGCGGTTGAGGGAACGGAGAAGGGCGGCGATCCCCGCCTCGCCGACCTGCGTGTCCTGCCCGCCGGTGCCGCCGCTCACGCCGATGCCGCCGACCACCTCGCCCTCCACCTCGATGGGGAAGCCGCCGACGAAGATCGCGAACTTGCCCGGGTGCATGGCGTGGATGCCGAAGGCCTCGTTGCCCGGCAGCGCGGGACCGCCGGGCGGCGCGTTGAATTTGTGGGTGGCGCGCCGGTGGCCGGCCGCGGTGAAGGCCTTGGCGATGGCGATCTCGACACCGGTGATGCGCGCCCCCGTCATTCGATGGAGGGCGATGGGGTGCCCGCCGTCGTCGCAGACGCAGACGGTCTCGGCGACGCCGATCTCCTTGGCCTTGGCCTCGGCCGCCTCCAGGATGATGCGCGCGTCCTCCAGCGTGAGCCGCTTGACCGTGATCATCCGCGCTGCCTCCCGCGACACCGGTTCACGGCACCTCCACCCATATGTCCCCGCCCTCGATCCGCACGGAGTACGTCGCAATGGCCGCGCCCCGGGTAGGCAGGAAACACTGCCCGGTCCGCACGTCGTAGAGCCACCCGTGCCAGGGACAGGTCAGCCTGGCCCCGGCGAGTTTGCCCTCGCTGAGCGGACCCCCACGGTGCGAGCACGTGTCGGCGCAGGCGTAGACGCGCTCCCCGACGCGGGCCAGCACCACGCGCGTCCCGTTGACCTCTGCCAGCTTGCAGCCGCCCGACGGGACATCCTCGACAGCCGTCGCGCGGACCTCCATCCCCGCTCAGCCCGCGGTTGACCGGTTGGCCGCCTCGCGTTCCGCTGCGGCTCCTCCAGCGTGCCGCGCCCCGCCTCGCGCGGTCACATCTCTTC
>JACORX010000340.1 GCA_016179165.1 Candidatus Rokuibacteriota bacterium
CAGCCAGCGCACTTGCACAGCGCGCGCAGGGCGGGAAACGGGTAGAGGCTCTCGTGGCCATCGGACCACGTCACCCGAAGTCCCTCGGGCAACTTCTTGATGTCCCTCGGCCAGCTCATGGCCGGGGTCATCGCCGTGTCGGCCACGCCCTCGCGGACCGGATCGTCGAACCGCAGCCTCTCGAACGGGTAGATGCGCGAGTGTTTGTCCGCCCACGTCACGCCGACCGCGTACCGGCCCACCAGATGGACGTCCGTGGGCTCGTCGGGACTGGGCTGACCGAGAATGGGCAGGTTGATCTTGATCGCCATGCTGTCAGGCCGCCGCCGCGTCCAGCTGGCGCCCCGCCAGAAGGTAGTGCACGGCCATGTTCTGGTACGGCCCCCACGCGGCAGCGCGCCGCCTGACGGCCGCCTCGTCGAGGGGCCGCCCGCGGTTGTAGAAGTGCTCGAATGCGCGGCGAACCGCGAGATCGCCCGCGGCGCAGACGTCGCCTCGGCCGAGGTGGCGCGCGAGGAACCACTCGGCGGTCCACCGGCCGAAGCCGCGCACGGCGGTGAGCGCCTCGATGACGTCCTCGTTGGAGCGGCCTCTGAGGGCGGTGAGATCGAGAGCGCCCGAGGCTACCTGGCGCCCGAGGCCCACGATGTACTCCGACTTGCGCGTCGTGAGCTGCATCCGGCGCAGATCCCTCACCCGCGTCCGCGCCAGCCGCTCCGCCTCGGGAAAGCCGTAGACGGTGTGCCCTCCCACCTCGACCGCCGTGCCGTAGCGGCGCACGAGCCGAGCCTTGACCGCGAAGGCGAATGGCAGGTTGACCTGCTGGGCGCACACCGAGCCGACCAGCATCTCCAAGGGCTGTGGGGCGAGCGTGGGTCTCAACCCTCGAAGGCGCGGCACGAGAAGGCCCAGCACGGGGTCTTGCTCCGCGACGCGGTAGAACCCGTCGAGGTCGAGCTCGAGGCCGCAGATGCGCGCGACCTCGTCCGCGGCCGCCTCGAGCACGCGCGCGCTGCGCTCCCCCGGCGTGGACACGAGGAGCCGCGCACCCTCTACGCTCCCCGTCCAACGCACCTCGTAGCCGCGCCAGCGACCGGCCACCTTGACGGCCCGGCGGAACACGCCCGGCGACAGCCGGTTGGCGGGATCTTCGCCGAAGCGGTGGAAGCGCTGGAGCGTGCGCGGGACGTCGAGGGAGCCTTCAACCCGGATCTCGGTCTTCATGGCGGGCTCTCAGTCTACCAGAGCCGGCCCGCGTGGACACGCCGGCCCGGATCAGGGTACTGGGCCGATTTGCTTCGCCATACTTCGTTCTCGGTCGCCAGCGACGCTCAACGTACACCCACGTACGCCTCGCGTCACTGGCTCCCTCGGGCCTCGTCTGGCTCGCAACTTGGCCCAGTACCGGGATCAATGGCAGGTGTCGAAATAGAGCGGGCCGGGAGGGGCGGGCGAAGAAGTTGGCCCGGCCCGGGATGATGCGGGCGTTGCCACGGCATCCCGGCTGGTGTAGGTTTTCGGCACCTCTCCCACGTTCCAGGAGGACACCATGACGGACCTTGTGCTCGTCGAGCAGTCGGAAGGAGTCCGGACGCTCACGCTCAACCGGCCCGACGCCCTCAACGCCCTGACCGTCCCGGCCATGGCGGCGCTGGCCGACCACCTCGAGGAGGCCGCCGCCGATCCCGCCGCGCGCGCAGTGGTGATCACGGGCGCGGGCAACGCCTTCTCTGCGGGCGGGGACCTGGCTTTCCTCCAGGAGCTGCCGACCATGCCGCCGGCGCGCATCCGCGAGGTGGTCTACGGCACCTTCCAGCGCGTGCCGCGGGCCATACGCTCTATGGACAAGCCCGTGGTCGCCGCCGTCAACGGCGCGGCCGTGGGCGCCGGCTGCGAGATCGCGGTCGCCTGCGATTTCCGGATCGCCTCAGAGCGCGGCCGCTTCGGCGAAGTCTGGATCAACCTCGGCTGCGTGCCGGCGCTGGGCGGGATGTTCCTCCTGCCGCGGATCGTGGGCCTGGCGAAGGCGACGGAGCTCGTGATGACCGGCGAGATCATCGACGCCGCGGAGGCCCTGCGGATCGGCCTCGTGAACAGGGTCGTCGCGCCGCAAGACCTGCCTCGCGCGGCCTTCGATCTCGCGCGCCGGCTGGCACGCGGCCCCGCGCTCGCGCTCGCTGCCGCCAAGGTCGCGCTCAACCGCGGGCTCGACTCGACGTTCCTTGCCGAGCTCCAGGCGACGCTCGAGCAGCAGGCCGCCTGTTTTGCCACGCGGGACTTCGCCGAGGGCGTGGAGGCCCTGGCGGGCAAGCGCCCGCCCCGCTTCACCGGTTCATAGCCGGCGGGCGGCGACCGGTGCCGCGGCTGTCGCCCCCGTCAGCGCAGGTGGTACGGGACGTTGGTGACGACGACGTTCTTCCGGAAGAGCAGCGCCCCCTTGATCAGGAGCGCCGTCTGGTTGTGGAGCAGGTGCTGCCACCACCTGGCCGGCACGAACTCGGGGATGACGATCGTGACCATATGATTATCGCCGAGCGCCAACAGTTGGCCGAGGTATTCCAGGAACGGATGGAGCAGCGACCGGTAGGGTGAGGACAGCACCACGAGGGGGGCGCCCATGCCCCACTTGATCCATTTCTCCTCGAGGCGCCGCGTCTTGTCCGGATCGAGCTCGACGTAGACGCCCTTGACCGACGGCGAGAGCATCCGCGCGTACTGGAGCGCGTGGATCACACCCTTGTGGAGGTCGCCCACCAGGACCAGCACGGTGTGCTCCATGGGCGGGTGGCCTTCGAAGCCGTCCAACGACAGCTGGGCCGCGACCTGGCGGTAGTGCCGATTGATGCTCGCGAAATGGGCTATCAGGAGCCCGCCCAGGATCACCACGATCCAGGCTCCGCCCACGAACTTCGTGACGCCGACGATCACCATCACAAGCCCCGTGGTGGCGGCCCCGAGACCGCTGACCGCGGCGCGCCACCGCCATCCTGCCGGGCGCCGACTGATCCAGCGCCGCACCATGCTGGTCTGGGACAGGGTGAACGAGGTGAAGACCCCTAGGGCGTACAGCGGGATCAGCGCGTGGGTACTCCCGTCGAACACCGCGATGAGCGCCGCGGAGGCCAGGCCGAGGATGATGACCCCGTTCGAGTACACCAGCCGGTCGCCCCGGCTCGCGAACTGCCTGGGCAGGTAGCCATCGCGGGCCATGAAATACGACAACCGGGGGAAGTCCGCGAAGGCGGTGTTGGCGGCCAACGCCAGGATGATCACCGAGATGGCCTGAACGAAGTAGTAGAGCAGCCCGCTCCCGAAGATCCGCCGTGACAGCTGCGACACGACGGTCTCCGTGACGTGCGGGACGATGCCGTGGATTGAGGCGAGCAGCGTGAGGCCCACGAACAGCGCGATCATGATCAGGCCCAGCGCGACCAGCACGGCTTGCGCGTTTTTCACCTCCGGCGGCTTGAACGCCGTCACGCCGTCCGAGACCGCCTCGATCCCGGTCAGGGCTACGGCGCCGGAGGCGAACGCCCGCAGGACCAGAAAGACACCCAGCGTCTCTGTGGCTTCGCGGGCGTGCGGCGCCGGCGGCAACACGGGGAGCCCCCAGACCGCGTAGGCGACGAAGCCGTAGAGCGTCAGGAGCGCGTAGGCGCCGATAAAGAGATAGCTCCACACCGCGAAAAAGCGGGCGGACTCGCGGATGCCCCGGAGGTTGGCGAAGCCGATCAACCCGACCAGGCTGACCCCGATGAGGACGCGGTACGGGTAGAGCGCGGGCAACGCCGACGTCAGCGCGGCGACGGCAGCCGACACGCTCACCGCGACCGTCAGCGTGTAGTCGATGAGCAGGGCGGCGCCCGCCGTCAGACCCGGATAGACGCCCATGTTGTCCTTGGTGACGAGGTAGTCGCTGGCGCCTTGCGGGTATGCCGCGATCGTCTGCCGGTACGAGCTGATGACGACGGCGATGACCACGCCGATGGCCACGCCGATGGGCACGGCGAACGTGAGGGCCGCGGTGCCGGCCAGGACGAGGATGAGCAGGATCTCCTCCGTCGCGTAGGCCACTGAGGAGAGGTTGTCCGAAGCGAACACTGCGAGCCCCGTGGCCTTCCCGAGGCGCTCGTGGCGTGCCTGCGCCGTGGCCAAGGGGCTCCCGACCAGGAGCTTCTTGAGGGAGTTGAGGTTCACCGGAAGGTTCCCGAAGGCCCTACCCTAACCGTGCCCGGCACCGAGGTCAAGCCGCAGGCGAAGGGCCTGATCGCCGGAGCCCGAGAGGGCCGGCCCCGGGGCCCCGTCTGGGCTTCTCTCCGAGCCCCATGGCAGACGCCAACGCGGCGGCCCCTGCGACAGCCCGGTGGCCCGGCGAGACCCGGGCGGCCTGCGCCTTCACCTTCGACATGGACGCCGAGACGTGACGGCCAGTGATCCGGACTATACAAGTCGGTTCACTCCTGTGCCGGCCACCCACCACAGGTCGAAGCAAGATTCCCTATTGAACGCTACGCCGGGACGACGGCGCGGCGGCGGAGCGCGTCGGTCAGCGCGCGCACGAGCGGGACGGCGACCGCCGCCAGCGCCGCGATGACCAGGACCGCCGAGATCGGACGCGTGAAGAAGATCATCAGGCCCGAGTCCGAGATGATCAGGCTCTGGCGCAGCGCGCGCTCCGCCAGCGGGCCCAGCACGAGCGCCAGAACCAGCGCCGCCGGCGAGTAGCCGAGCTTCCGCATCAGGTAGCCCAGCACGCCGAAGACCAGCATCTGGCCCACGTCCCAGAGCTTGTTGCTCTGCGCGTACGCGCCCGTCACGCAGAACACGATGATGAGCGCCATCAGGATCGTGTACGGCAAGCGCAGCGCCCGCTCGAACGGCGGGATGAAGCCGATGTTGAGGATCAGCAGCAGCACGTTCGCGAGGTAGAGCGACGCGATCAGGCCCCACACGAAGTCCGGGTTCTTCTCGAACAGCAGCGGGCCCGGGCGCAGGCCCCACATCATCAGGCCGCCCAGCATGACCGCGGTGGTCGCGGACCCCGGGATGCCGAGGGTCAGCATCGGCACCATGGCGCCGGCGGAGGCGGCGTTGTTGGCGGACTCCGGCCCCGCCACGCCCTCGATGGCGCCGTGGCCGAACTCCTCGGGATGCCGCGACACCTTCTTCTCGAGCGTGTACGAGAGGAACGAGGCGATCGTCGGCCCGGCCCCGGGCAGCACGCCGATGAAGAACCCGAGGAAGGTGCCGCGCACGATCGGCCAGCGGCTGCGCGCCCAGTCCGTGGCGGTGAGCATCACGTCGCGCAGCCCGTACTTCGCGTGGAGGATCTCCATCTTCGCCGCGCCCTCGGCGCCGGCGAGCACCTCGCCGAAGCCGAAGAGCCCGATGGCGACCGGCAGGAAGTCCACGCCGTCCGCCATCTCGTTGATGCCGAATGCGTAGCGCGCGTCGCCCGAGACGATGTCGAAGCCGACCATGGCGAGCATCAGCCCCAGCACCATGCTGATGTAGCCCTTGAGCGCGTCGTCGCCCGTCAGCCCCGTCACCGTGGTGAGGCCGAGCAGCATGAGCGCGAAGGTCTCCGGCGGCCCGAAGGAGAGCGCCCACTTGGCGAGGAGCGGCGACATCGTCATGAGGAGGACGACGCCCGCCGTCCCCGCCACGAACGAGCCGAACGCGGCGACCCCGAGCGCGGGGCCGGCGCGTCCCTGCAGCGCCATCTGGTAGCCGTCGATGCACGTGACCACCGATGCGGATTCACCCGGCGTGTTGATGAGCACGGAAGTGATCGTCCCGCCGTACATGCTGCCGGCGTACAGCGCCGACAGCAGGATGATGCCGGAGGTGGGCGACATGCCGAAGGTGAGCGGAAGCAGCAGCGCCACGCCGGAGGCTGGGCCCACGCCGGGCAGCGCGCCGATCAGCGTGCCCATGATGACGCCCGCCACCGCCAGGAGGACGTTCATCGGCGTGAGCGCCACGCCGAAGCCGAGCGCGAGGTTCGCGAAGAGGTCCACTCAGAATCCCAGGACGCCGATCGGGAACGGCACGCTGAGCCAGTACATGAAGACAAGCCAGTTCACCGTCGTCGTGGCGACGGCCACCCCCAGCGTCGTGCCCCATCCGTGCCCCTCGAGGAACCGGAGTAGCGCGACGAGGAAGAGGAAGGTGCCCGGCGCCATGCCGAGCCACGGCATGAGCCAGATGAAGAGCGCCGTCGCCACGACCACGACGATCAACCGGGTGAACGCGCGCCCGCCGGGCAGCCACGCCCCGCCGGGACCGGCGCGACGCGTGGCCCCGACGAGCAGCGCGGCGGCGAGCACCGCCATCGTCAACCCGAGCCAGAGAGGCAGGAAGCCGGAGCCGGGGCCGTGCGGCGTCCAGTACGGATACCGGCGCGCGCCGACGGCGAACCCGATCCCGAAGACCAGCAGCAGGGCGCCGCTGACCTGGTCGGCCAGCCGCATTTACTTCTTCAACGCGCCCAGGTCGCCCAGCGCCTTCTCGTACTTGCCGCGCAGCCCGTCGAGGTACTGGTTGGCCTCTTCGCCGGTCCACTCCACCGCCGTGAGCAGGTTGCGCTTGATGTAATTCTCCTTCCACTCGGTGGTGCCCACCACCTTCTTCAGCGTCTCCTGCCAGAACTTCACCGCCTCCGGCGGCAGGCCGGCGGTGCCCACCACGCCGCGCATCTGCTCCCAGTAGAACTCGTAGCCCTTCTCAGCGAAGGTCGGCAGGCCCTGCGCGTCGGGCATGCGCTTCTTCGCCGCCACCGCCAGGTTGCGCGCCTTCTTCGCCTCGACCTGCGCGATGATCTCGTTCGGGTTCATCACGCCCGCGTCCACGTGGCCGCCCATCACCGCGGTGACGCACTCGCCGCCGGACTGGAACGGCACGTACTTCACCTTGATGCCTGCAGCCTTCTCGAGGAGGTAGGTGAAGATGTGGTCTTCGGAGTTGGTCCCGGTGCCGGCGACGGTGAGCTGGCCCGGACGGTCCTTGGCGGCCTTCACGAAGTCCTCGATGGTCTGGAACGGCGACTCGCTGCGCACGGACAGCATGAGCTCGTCGATCGCGACGATCATCAGCACCGTCATACCGTCACGATGACCGGCGGACAGACGGCCTTCGACCTTCGCGGAGACGATGGTGGGGGCGCCGCCGGCGATCACGTGCGGATCGCCCTTCTTGTTGATCAGGTACGTGTAGCCGACGGTGCCCGAGCCGCCCGCGCGGTTGACGACGTTGATCGCGGTGGGCGACCACTTGTTCCGTTCGATGATGCCGACAATCGTCCGCATCAGGTTGTCGGTGCCGCCGCCGGGCGCGAAGGGCACGACCACTTCGACGGTGCGCGACGGGTATTTCGACTGGGCGAGCGCCCCCGCGGCGCCGGCCAGGGTGATCGCTGTCACGACGGCCAGCACCGTGAGGCGGCTGAGAACGGACCTGCACATTCGACGTCCTCCTTGGTCGGCCCGGCCCCGCGGGGGCGCGAGCCTCCTTGCTTGGTTCACCGCGCGTGACGGCGCGTCAATCCCTTCCGGCTCCGGTCAGGCTCCAACGGCGATACTGCTCCCGGGCCGGGGGCGGCGTCAAGGACCCGATCGCCGGTGCGGTCTTCAGGGGCAGAGTCCCACGCCGAGACCGGGACGGCTTACTGGCGGGAGGGTGCAGCAGCGCGCAGATCGGCCGACGGCGGGGCCGGCTCCGGAGAGTCCGCGGGGTGGAGCAGGCCCAGATGCGCGAGGATCTTGCCCACCACGGCCGGGTCCTGCACGGCTCGAAGAGCAGATGCGAGGTGCCATCGCGCCGGGCCGTCTTCAGCTGCCCTCGGCATTCCGAGAGATCCCGGTGGATCAGCGAGCAGAGGTCAGCCGCGTAGTCACCGAGCGTTGCCGCCCGGCACGCCAGGCCGACCGGTAGAGACCCCCGGCTCTCCGGCAACCGTCCCCCGCGACCCAGAGTCCAGCTCAGCCGGTTGATGGAGTATAGCCCGGAAGGGTCCAATCACTTGCCACGAGATGTCGTTTATATCATATATGTCAATATGTTACTTCTATGTTCCAAATAGAACTTGACTGAATAGTGTTTTGGGACCACTCTACTTGCATGACTAATGGGACCGATGTATGATTTGCCATGCGGATCATCGCGAAGAAGGCACTCCGAGAGTGTTGGGGGCGACACCCGGATGCCGAGGAACCACTGCTCGCGTGGTACCGCGAAGTCGAGAAGGAGGACTGGGATGCTCCCGCGAAGGTCAAGGCGAAGTACCGGACCGCGAGCATCGTCGCCGGCAAC
>JACORX010000346.1 GCA_016179165.1 Candidatus Rokuibacteriota bacterium
AACAGGGGCCGGCCAGCGTCCCGGGCACGAACAGCAGGATGCACAGCATCATCAGCAGCTCGACGCTGATGAGCAACATGCCGATGCTCATTCCGGCGCGCAGCGGAATCGTGTAGATGGGGAACGGCTTGCCGCGCAGGCTGGCAAAGGCGGCGCGCGAGTTCGCGAACGTGTTCACGCGGATGCCGAACCAGGCCACGCCGTAGCTGCCCCCGATGCCGACCAGGCTGAAGAAGAGGATGATCGCGACCTGCCCGCCCGAGAAGTGCTGAAGCACGCCGAAGTAGAAGGTCACGATTACCGCGATGAAGACCCACAGGATAATCAGGAACTTGCCCTGGGTGACCAGGTACGTCTTGCAGGTCTCGTAGATCAGCTCCGAGATCTCCAGCATGGAGCGGTGTACCGGCAGGACCTTGAGCTGCTTGAAGATCACCATGCCGAACCCGAGACCGAGGAGGCAGACGAGCAGGCCCCACTGGAGGAGAGAGCGGCCGGTCATGCCGCCGAAGCTGACCTGGGAGAGGTCCGGGATCTTGAGGTTGGCCTCGCCACCTCCCTGGCGCTGAGCGGGGGCGGCGGGGCCCTGGGCCCAGGCGACGTCGAGCGCCGAACCGGCCAGCGCGGCCAGGAGGACCAGGGCCAGGAGCACCGGCAAGACCCACACGGCGCGCCGGTGCGTTTCGGGGGTTCCGCTCATGTGTGAATCTCCTCGATCACTGGGGATATCAGCGCCTGCCGCACCGCGGCAACCATTCTCTTATGCCCATCTTTGCGGCGCGAGTCAAGCCTTCCGGACCCGCTTGCCCGGGGGCCGCGTCGTCGTCTATCCTTCCATCCCATGCCCTACGACTTCGACCCTGTCATCGACCGCCGCGGCACCGAGAGCAACAAGTGGCACAAGTTCCCGCCCGACGTCCTGCCCCTCTGGGTCGCCGACATGGACTTCCCCTCGCCCGAGCCCGTGATCCGGGCGCTTCGCGAGCGGGTGGAGCACGGCATCTTCGGCTACGGCGTCGAGCAACCGGAGTTCCACGAGGTGATGTGCGACCGGCTGCTCAAGCGCTACGGCTGGAAGGTGGGGCCGGAGGCCCTGGTGCTGATGTCCGGCGTCATCGCCGGCTTCAACGTCGCCGCCCGCGCGTTCGCGAACCCCGGCGACGGCGTGCTGATGCAGCTGCCCGTCTACCCGCCGATCTTAAGAATGCCCGACAACGTGGGGATGTCGCGGGACGGCGCCGGCCTCACGCGAGGGCCCGACGGACGCTACACGATCGACTTCGACGCCTTCGAGCGGGCCGTCACGCCGCGCACGCGCATGTTCCTCCTCTGCAACCCCCACAACCCGGTCGGCCGCGTCTTCACTCGCGAGGAGCTGACCCAGCTGGCGGACATCTCCCTCCGGCGCGGCCTCATCATCTGCGCCGACGAGATCCACGGCGACCTGACCTACACGGGTCACCAGCACGTGCCGATCGCCTCGCTCGACCCCGAGATCGAGGCGCGCACCATCACGCTCATGGCCCCGAGCAAGACCTACAACCTGGCCGGGCTCAGGTGCTCGCTGGCCGTCATCCCGAACCAGGCGCTCAGGGAGAAGTTCGTGGCCTCCCGCCTGGACTTGGTCCAGACGCCGAACATCCTGGGCTACACGGCGATGCTGGCGGCGTACCGGGACGGGCAGCCCTGGCTGGACGAGCTCCTGCGCTACCTCGAGAACAACCGGGACTTTCTCGTGAATTATGTCCGGGCCAACTTCCCGGGGATCGAGGTGGGCGTGCCCGAGGGCACCTATCTCGCCTGGCTCGACTGCCGTCAAGCGCGCATCCCGAACAACGACCCGTTCACCTTCTTCCTCGAGACCGGCCGGGTGGCCTTCAATGACGGGGCGACGTTCGGGCGCGGGGGGCAGGGCTTCGTGCGTCTCAACTTCGGCTGCCCGCGCCGGCTGCTCGTACAGGGGCTCGAGCGTATCGGCCGGGCCCTCGGGCGCCTCACGCGCGGCGCGCCGTAGTCCGCCCGCGGGCTAGGAGCGCACCGTGTCGTTCATGCCCAGGGCGCGCTCGATCGCCACCACGTCCGTCGGCCGCTCGAAGGGCGCGGGGGGCGCCTGGCCGGCGGCGCGCGGCCGCCCGATCGCCTCGAAGAACCTCTCGAGCCCGGGCGGCGTCACGACCCAGAGCATCACGAGGTCCCCCGCCCCCTCGTTGATGATCTCGTGCTTGACGTCGTAGCCGAGCAAGCACGCGGTGCCGGGCACGAGCGCGTGCGTGTTGCCGTCCACGACCACCCTGCCGCGGCCGCGGAAGCAGATCTGCAGCTCCACCTGCTCGCCGTGCGAGTGCTCCCGGATGCGGCCGCCGGGCGCGATGCTCTGAAAGCCCATGGAGAGACCGTCGAAACCAGTGCTGCCGGGGAAGAGCGCGGGATCGGCGTGGCCGTTGGCGGGGACGGGCTGCCAGTACGACGGGCCCCGGCCCGGTTGGACGACGACGGCACGGCCTCGAATCGAGTCGGGTGAGCTCATGAGTCCCCCAAGCCTACACAACATCTCCCGGCAGCGGTAGCCAAGTTCATACCGGGGGCGTTACGGCTTCCGTAAGGACTCCAGTCTGAGAGTACCGACTCTCAGGTCGACTCCCGCTTGACGGCGCACAGGCGCAGCGGAGCGTGCCGGGCGATCGCGGTGAAGTCCCTGTCGCCTGTGAGCAACTCCGCATTCGCCGCAATGCACGTCTGCGCGACGATGCAGTCGACGGCACCCCGAACCGTGATCCCCCTGCGACGCAGCCGCCGGAACAACGCAGCGGCCGCCACGTGGCCATCGACGTCCAGCTCGAGTACGGGGAGGCGCGCGAGCAGTGCGCGGGCGCGCTCGAAGTCGGCGTCAGCCCGAAACCCCTGCAGGACCTCGGTCAGGATCAGGGGCGTCAACCCGGCGTCCTGGGCCGTTAGGGCCCGGTCCAGGCGATCCACCTCGGGCGTCTGGGTCCCGTTGAACCAGTCGGCCCAGACCGTGGTATCGACCACGATCATCCGCGCACCCGGCGCCAGGCACCCACGTCACCCTCCCACGGCAGCTTTCCCTTCAGTCTGCGCAGCGCCCGGTACACAGTCCTTCGGGCCACCAACTCCCGCAGGGCGAGATCCACCGCCTGTCGCTTCGTCTTCGCGCCGCTCAGCTGCATGGCCTGCCTGACAAGGCGCTCGTCGAGAACGATGTTCGTGCGGCCCATCGCGTTCCCCCTCTCACGATACACCTGATCAACCTTCTGAGGTGTATCCTATCACGCCGGCCCGCTACTACAGCCCACAAGAGGCGAGAGTGCTCCGGGCGACGTGGACTGGAGCGCGCGCAGCGCCTCCTGAGGGGATAGGCAAGACGAAGGACATCCGCGGAGACGGTCGCCCCCCTCTTGATGGCCCTTCTGGGCTGATACGGACGTAGCTGAAAACTGGAGCCGGGGGCGGGAGTCGGACCCGCGACCTACTGATTACGAATCCCGCTCCAGAGCAAACTCACCAGGATCAAGAACACCCAAGCGAGCAAACAGACGACCCTTCCGCATGACGACACGTCCGGATGGCGCGGGGTGGATCGTCCACCTTTGGCACCAGCTTGGCACCACCTTCGCCAGCACCATCGGTAGCCAATCCACTGCGGAGATCAGAGCTTCCTATCCACGTCTCCGTTTGGGAGCGCCTCCTCCTGGGCGGCGCCTCGGGTAGGGCGTCACCTGGCGCACATACGTGCTCAGGGCGCGGGCCACACGGGTATCGACCGGCGAAGTCACCTTGTAGAGGATCAGCTGGCAAACGAGATCCTCCCCGGGCACAAACTCAAGGGGCCACGGCCCGTGGTTGTATAGATCGAGGGTAATCCGCCCAGACCAGGCAGGGTGGATGTGCGGCGCTGTGATGTGCACGGCCAGGCCCGCCCTGGCCAGACTACTCTTTCCCTGAACGTTGGTAGCGAGCCCCGGGGGAAGTGTTACCTCCTCCAGCGTGAACGCCAGGCGGAACTCTCCCGGAGGAAGCCGGAAGATTGGCCCACCGCTGAGGAAACCTCCTTTGGATGCGTCCTCGATTTCCACGTGATCGGTCGGATCGAAGCCGCGAGCCGGCTGAACAACGATCCCAGGGCTGGGCTTCAATCTCGCGAAGACGTGCCCGAGGCGGAGGTCAATCGACGACAGGCCGATCTGGCTCTCGCTGATATCGGGATCGAAACGTAAGTGCTTCTTTTTCCAGGTCGCAACGAGATCCGGATAGGAAAGGATCAATCAGGCCTCGACCTGGCCCACCTTGAGCAACCATTCCCGCGGAACGAGAACGGGATTGCTCTGCGAGAGAATGTCGCCTCGGAACAGCACCGCCACCTTGCCGTTGGCCGTATTCAGGATTACGGCGCGAACGAGCCCGCGGTCCGGCGCCTCCCCAGGCTTGATGTCCGCCCGCGGAATGAACCCGAAGATCGTCTCTCGCTCTCCGACGTTCACTTCAATCTTGACGCTCTGCTCGGACGGAAAGATCCCGCCTTTGAGCTCGCACGGAATCCACACTACCGCTCCTGCCTTGAGGTCCCCGGCGCGGATGGTTGACAGCATTGACCCTCCAGGGTTTGGGGCGTCGCACAACTGACAATATCATTCACATTGCCATCTCCAGGCCACCAGCCCACTAAATCAGCTGGAGGTGGAACACGGGATTCCCCTGCGGCAGGCACAATGAGAGGATAGCCAACACTAGCACCCTCCGACGGGGGTTGCCTCTTCCGTGCGCCTCGGCACGGCGACATAAGATGACAGACTCGGACGCTGCCGCCCCAGGAGCCCGATGCCACAGCGCGCATTAGCCTTGATCGGCAAATCCTGGACCGCGCCGAACGGGGGTCTCCTCCGGTGAGCGCCTCCAACTGCTCGCCGCCGCGTGGGCGACTTGCCTCGTCGACAATTTGGCCACGGCCCCTGGAGGGGAGTTGGCTCCGTGCTCCGCTGTCTATTCCGGGGCGCACCCCTTGCGGCGCTACCCGTGGCCCGGGCCCCACAAGAACTGCCGATCAAGGTTAGCAGCCACCTCGCGCGCCCACCACGCCCGCCCAGTTGAGCGGCATGCTATGCTGGCACACAGCCGCCGTCAACCGGCAAGTGGACCGGCAAGTGGACCGGCCGGATCAGCGCTGAGAACGCCTCGGGGCACAGGCACGACGGCGGCGCCGGGCGCGGGTGGGGCGGGGCCGGGGCTCGGCCCTGAGATGCCCAGGTGCGCGAGGAGCTTCCGGATGACGACGGATCGTGCGGCGTGCCGATCAGACGCAGCGGGCCCCCACAGTGCAGTCACGCCAGAACGTCAATGGCAAAGCACGACACGTCCTCACGGCGGGGGACTCGGCGGACGTCCTGCCAGGAACTCGGCCCGCATGGGAGCTCGACCTGGCGGCGTGGTCGTGGTCGAGTCGGATCGCGTCACCCCCGATTCGCGGCGCCATCGCTCGCTGTCGCCCGCGTGATCATGGCGAGCAACCGCTGCGCCGCGGCGAGCTACCCGCCGCTCAGCGCCCGCAACCGCGTCGCGACCTCGGCCGCCAGCTTGTCGCGCCGGCGATCGAGCGGGCGCACGACACGCGCGTACCGAGCCTGGCGCTTCCGGCGCACCGCTTCGAGCGCCAGGACGGCCTTCACGTAGCCATTCACCTTCCGGCTTCCCGATCTCGGGATGACGCGCATCATCGCGCTCATCTCCTTCCCCGGCGCCCGCGCCTACCGCCACGCCCAGCACCGGCTCCGAAACGGGCAGTCCTTGCACTGCCACCCCGGGTTCGGGTGGAACACGCCGGCCTCGATCGCGTGCAACACCTCGGCCGCCAGCCGGAAGAGCCGCAAGTTCGCCGCCCGATCGCGCTGCGTCAAGTAGCGGCAGAGCTCAGGCTGCTTCGTCTTGGTCAGCACGTCGAACCGGAGCCGGAGATCCTCCTGGTCGGCCAGGCCGTTCATCGCGGTCGCGTAGCTGTACACCGAGAGCTGAAGCGACGCGTCGGCCTGGAGGTCGGTGTACTTGCGCGCCGACGTCTTGAGATCCACGACCACGATGCGCCCCTCGGCGTCGCGCTCGACGAGATCGAGCGTGCCGACCAGCGCGCGGTCGAGCACCTCGCCGGTGTCGAGGTCGATCAGCGGCACGTCGAACGGCTGCTCGACCCCGGCGATCTCGATCCCGGGCTCCTGGTTCCGGTGGAGCACCGCGAGCATCCGGCCGGCCAGGTCGAGCAGGCTCTCCTTCGTGTCCTTCTCGCCGAAGCGGATCGGTCGGTTGCCGGTCTCGAGCTGCCAGTACGCTTCGAAGAACGCCTGGACGTCGCCGAGGCTCGGCGGCGCGCCATCGGCCGTGCCGCGGAAGAGGAAGGCCGCGGCCCCGTGGATGCCGGAGCCGAAGGCCAGGGCCGCAGGCACGAACTCGGGCTGCAGGCGGTCCACGTAGGTGAATTTGTACTTGAGCGGGCAGCGGAGGTACTGATCGATTTGCGTGAACGAGACATGCGGCTGCTTGCGCATCTCGGGTGGCACCATGGCGATTTCTCC
>JACORX010000348.1 GCA_016179165.1 Candidatus Rokuibacteriota bacterium
ATTGTCAAGCCTCGGCCGCCAGCATCCTATGCGCGGGAGGCTGGTCTCCGGTGAGCGAGTGGGGTGGCTCCCCGAGCTGGACTCGAACCAGCAACCCCCCGGTTAACAGCCGGGTGCTCTACCATTGAGCTATCGGGGAACGCCGGGAGCAGAACCGCTACGAAGTCTTTTGTATCACACGCTTGCCTCGCCGCCAAGCGGCCCCTGGGATGTCGGTCAGCCGACCTCGCGGCGGCCCTCGAGGGCTTTGGACAGTGTCACTTCGTCGGCGTACTCGAGATCGCCGCCGACCGGCAGCCCGCGCGCGATGCGCGTGATGCGCATGCCGAGGGGCTTGAGGAGCTTGGCGAGGTAGATGGCCGTCGCCTCGCCCTCGACGCTCGGGTTGGTCGCGAGGATGACTTCCTCCACGCCCGGCGTCTCGAGCCGGAACAGGAGCTCGCGCACCCGCAAGTCCTCGGGCCCGATGCCGTCGAGCGGGGAGAGCGCGCCGAGCAGGACGTGGTAGCGGCCGCGGAACTCGCCTGTGCGCTCAATGGCGAGAAGGTCGTTGGGCTCCTCGACGACGCAGAAGATCCGCGGGTCGCGCCGCGGGTCGCTGCAGATGCGGCAGGGGTCTTCCTCGGTGACGTTGAAGCAGATGCCGCAGTGGACGATCAACTCCTTGAGCTGGGTCAGCGACTCGGCGAGCATCTTCACTTCGTCGGCCGGGCGTTTCAAGAGGAAGAAGGTCAGCCGCTGTGCGGTCTTGGGGCCGATGCCGGGCAGCCGCTGGAGCGCTTCGATCAGGCGCGCCACCGGCGCGGGATAGTAGGCGATTGTTAGCGACTGGGGGGGAGCGACCGCCGCTCCTCCCCCAGCCCCCCCCACCGATTTGATCTCAAAGCGCTACGCTCCGAGGCCGGGGATCTTGAGCCCGGCGGTCAGCTTGCTTATCTCGCCCTGGACCATCTCCCGCGACTGCCTGAGCGCCTCGTTGCAGGCCGCCAGCACGAGGTCCTCCAACATCTGCGCGTCTTCGGGATTGATGACCTCGCGGTCGATCTTGATGGAGAGGATCTCCTGCTTGCCGTTGGCTTCGACCGTGACCATGCCGCCGCCGGCCGTCGCCTGGACCCTCTTCTTCGCGGCTTCCGCCTGCAGCGCCTCCATCTGCTGCTGCAGTTTCTGCGCTTCCTTCATGATGTTGCCAAAGCCTTTCACGCGGTCTCCTTCTCCTCGGGCGCTCGGGGCCTGACCGCCACGACCTCGCCCTGGAACATGGCAACGGCCGCCTGGACGGCCGGGTGGTTGATGGCGCCGCCGGCCGCCGCGGCCGCCGCCGCGATCTCGACGCGCCGGGCCCCGGGTATGTGCTGCTGGACGGCGTGCGTGATGATCTCGCGGTTTGCGCGGTCGTTCAACATCTCGCGGTGGAAGGGACTCGCGACGAGCCCGATGGTCAGGACGGAACCCTCGAGCTTCAGCGGCACGCCGTGCTGGACGACCGAGCCCAGGAGCGCCTTCTTTTTCAGAATTTCTTCCACCGCGCGGGCCCATCCGTCTCCGAGATCCGCCGCGGGGAGATTCGCCACGGGCTCCGCCGGCGCTTCCGGCTGCGGCCCCGCGGTGCGCTCAACGGTCGCGCGCTCCGCGGACACGCGCGCGCTCGCGCCTGCGAGCGGCGGCGGCACGGCGGCGCGCTGCGCGGGTGCATCGAGCAGGCTCGGCTGGGCTGCCACGGGCCGCGCGGCGGGCATGCCCCGCAGCCGGCTCACAGCTTCGTCCACTTTCGCGATGAGGGCTTCGATGGCCTGGGGCTGGGGCCGGCGCGCGGCGCGCACGGCCGCGATCTCGAGCTCGACCCGCGGATGCGGCGAGCGGCGCATCTCGGCGTCGGCCTCCATGAAGGCGCGCAGGAGATAGATCAGCTCGTCGGCGCTGACCGGCTCGGCGGTGGCCGCGAGCGCGGCGCGCTCGGCTGCCGTGAGATCTGGGAACGGCGCGGCGGGGGAGACCTTGATGACGAGGGCCCGGCGCGCCGCTTCCACGACCTCGCGGCAGAGCCAGGCGAGGTCTTCCCCATCGCGCGCGGCGCGGTCGATGGCCTCGAGCGCGCGGGCGCCGTCGCGCGCCAGGAGCGCGGCGAGGAAACCGCGCACGTGGACGGGCGCGGAGGAGCCGAGGAGGCGCGCCACGCTCGACTCGTCGAGCGCGCCGCCTCCGTAGGCGATGGCCGTGTCGAGGAGCGAGAGCGCGTCGCGCAGGCTCCCCTCGGCCGCGCGCACGAGAAGCGGCAGCGCGCCGGGCTCGAATCGGACGGCTTCCTTCGTCAGGATCTCCGTCAGCGTCACCGTCAGCTGCTCAGGGGGGATGGGCCGGAAGTCGAAGCGCTGGCAGCGCGAGAGCACGGTCGCCGGGATCTTGCGCGGATCCGTGGTGGCAAGCACGAAGACCACGTGGGCCGGCGGCTCCTCCAGCGTCTTGAGGAAGGCGTTGAACGCCGGGCCGGAGAGCATGTGGACTTCGTCCACGATGTAGATCTTGAAGCGCCCGCGGGCCGGCGCGTACTTGACGTTCTCGCGGAGCGTGCGGATGTCGTCGACACCCGTGTTGGAGGCGGCGTCGATCTCCATCACGTCCATCGGGGCGCCCGAGACAAAATCCTCGCACGAGGGGCAGGCGCCGCAGGCCTCGGGACCGGAGCGCTTCGTGCACGACAGCGCCTTGGCCAGGAGACGCGCCGTCGTGGTCTTGCCGACGCCGCGGGGGCCCGTGAAGAGGTACGCATGCGCCACGCGGCCCGACGCCAGCGCATTCTGCAGCGTGCGCGTGACCGGATCCTGCCCCACGACGGCCGCGAACACCTGCGGCCGCCACTTCCGCGCCAACACCTGATACGTCACGGCACCATCGCCACGCGTGCGATCGAAGCGGTGGGGGGGCCCGGGGGAGGAGCGGCGCTCGCTCCCCCCCGAAACCAATGGACCAAGACCGTGCACCCCCAATCGAACCGCCCGTCCCGCGATCTCCAAGCGGAGCCGGCTCCGGTCAGGTACTCCCACGGCACACGAGCGGAACGCCTTACCGTTGCTCCCTTCCGGGTCTGGCGGGATTCGACGCGGCTCGTTGCGTAGGGCCCAACCTTCAACACCGTCCCGCGAGGCTCATTCGACACGAACGGCCCTCAAGAGGGAATTCAACCCCGCTGTAGCGGATTGCGGGTTACAGGGCACCGCTACCTCCCCGTCTAGCACGGCCCGCCTTTCGCCGATCGCCGATAAGGACCCATTTGCTTCGTTGGCGCCCTCGACAGCAGGTTCAACGTACAGAGAGTACGCCTCACCTGTTGTCTTCGGGCGCCGCCTCGCAACTGGGCCCTTCTCGCCAATCGGCATGCTCTGCGGTATCTCAGAATCTCCACGATACGACAGCCTGCAAAATCTTTGGCGCCGGTCGAAAATCTCCGGCACCTCGAAATATGGCGGAGGGGGTGGGATTCGAACCCACGGTACAGTTGCCCGTACACGGCATTTCCAGTGCCGCACCTTCGGCCACTCGGCCACCCCTCCGACCCAACACAATACAATGTCTTCACG
>JACORX010000363.1 GCA_016179165.1 Candidatus Rokuibacteriota bacterium
CCCCCCACCTGCGCCCGCCGAACTGACGTAGCCCGGTGGGCTTCCAAGAAGTTTCTGGGTCTTTTGGAAGCCTCGAATTCCTGAGGCTACCTCCTCGGCTCAGCGCGCACGCCCCCGGGAGGGGGCTCGCCGGTCGCGCCGGGGGAGCGGGGCGGAGATGACGGCTCTGCCACCTGAGCTACGCCGCCGAAAATCACGTTGACATGAAAAACGCTTTGCTATAATCCCGCCGAACGAAGTCCAACAGCAACGACTCCCGTCTCGCAAGTCCAGGCGGGGAACATCCGGAGGAGCCTTTCATGGCGTGGCTCGGCAATCGGCCATGGATCGAAGACGAGGAGAATCCCGTGTACGCGCAGGACGACGCTGACGCCGAGAAGGAAGAGGACGACGAGGACGATGAGGACTTCGACGACCTCGATGATGATGATGATGACGAGGACGACGAGGATGACCTGGACGACGAGCTCGACGACGAGGACGAGCTCGAGGATGACGAAGAGGAGGATGAGGACCTCGACGACGACAAGTGACAGCAGCGCCTGACCGGCAGTCTTCTCGAAGGAGGATTCGATGGTATTGATGAGCGCAGATGGTTTCCTGCTCCTGCTGCGATGGATCCACTTCCTGGCCGGCATCACCTGGATCGGTCTGCTCTACTACCTCAATTTCGTCCAAACTCCGTTCTTCGCGGAGACCGAGGCCCCGGTGCGCAGCGGCGCCCAGCAGAAGCTCCTGCCGCGCGTCATGTGGTGGTTCCGCTGGGGCGCCATGATCACGTTCCTATCCGGCTGGCTCTACCTCCTGCACTACTGGATCGGCAGGCGTGGGATCTCCGACCCCGGCACCTGGGTCATCCTGCTGGGCGGCATCCTCGGCAGCGTCATGTGGTTCAACGTCTGGTTCGTGATCTGGCCGAGGCAGAAGCTGGTCATCCAGAACGCCATTGATACGGCGGCCGGCAAGCCCGCCAATCCGGCGGTCGCGGCCGCCGGGGCCCGCGCGGGGCTCGCCTCGCGCACGAACGTCGCGTTCTCGATCCCGATGCTCTTCATGATGGGCTCGGCCGGCCACCTGCCCATGCCGAGGCCCGGCTCAGGCGGGGCATTCTGGCTGATCGCGCTGATCATCATCGCACTCGTCGAGTGGAACTGCCTCGCCTTCGCCCCCGGCAAGCCCACGACGAAGGCGCTCGGCACGGTCAAGGGCACGCTCTGGTTCGGCTTCATCCTGACGGCGGTCTTCTATCTACTCTTCGAGGTAATGAAGAAGAGCGGGTAGCAGGGCGCTGAGAAGGGTCCAGTTGCGAGGCGGCGCCCGAAGGCTGCGGGCGAGGCGTAGTCCCTCTACGTTGAGCCCGCAGCCGAGGGCGCCAACGAAGCAAATGGGCCCTTATCGGCGCCCTGCGGGTCAGCCGCGAAGGTCTTCGAGCAGCTGCGCCTTTGTCTCGGCCGTGAGCTCGACGCGCGCGCGCACGGCGGGATGGTCCACCACCAGATGGACGGGCGCGCTCGCGAAAGCACGGACGGCCTCGGGCGGGAACGCGAAACGGACGAAGTGGACGGCTGAGAGCTTGCCCTTCTCCTCGTCGGAGTGTCCGGCCTCGAACTCGCCCGGCAGAGCGAAGTCCTTGCCAACCTGGATCCAGACCATCGGCCCGACGTCGATTCCCCCCGCGTCGATACCAATGTACCGGCCGAGCACGGCCTGGATCTGGTCCTTGTCGGTGATCTCGATGAAGAGCGTGGCGCTCAGCTCGCCCGGGCCCGGGAGGAGGGCGTTGTAGACGTCGAGCTCGTCCTGGACGCGGACATCGTCCGTGATCCGTTCGACGCGGCACATCTCCTGGATCTGGAAGAGCACGGTAGCGCGGTTCTCGAAGACGAAGGAGAGGTGCTCGCCCACGGGCACCCGCCGCACCCGCTTGAGATCGATGACCCTCTCCCGCATTTCGGCGCGCACCTTCTCGTACTCGAAGAAGTTCAGGACGTCGTTCAATTGGATCTTGTCATGACCCGCCGGTTTCATGGTTCCTCGATTCCGTAGGCATCGGCGAGGATGCTGATCGGGTGGCGGGCTGGGAGCCCCGTGCCTTGCTTGATCTGGAGCGCCGCCAGCGGACAGTCCGTCGCGACACAATCCGCGCCGGCCTCGCGCACGCCTTTGAAGAGCGGCTCGGCCAGCTTCATGGACAGCTGGAAGTATTCCTTCTTCATCCCCCACGTGCCGTCGACCGCGGAGCACTTCTCTATGGTCTCGACCTCCGCGCCCGTCAGGCTCAGCACGTCAGCCGACTTCGTGCCCATGTTCTGGGCCTTCAGGTGACAGGGCAGCTGGTAGGCGATCTTCCTCGGGGGGTTCGGGAACCGGGTGTCGAGCTTTCCGGCGGCGTGGAGCCCTGCCAAGTACTCGAAGAGGTCGAGCGTGTGGCCGGCGACCAGGTCGGCGTCCTCCGAGCCGTCGAGCCACGGGTACTCCTGCTTGAGCATGTAGGAGCAGGTCGGTCCCGGCACCACGATCTCGCGTCCATGCCTGACGGCCTCCGCCAGCGACTTGACGTTGTCTGCGATCAGGCCCTTCGCCTCCTTCACCGCCCCGCCATCGAGGTACGGCATACCGCAGCAGCGCTGCGCCGGCAGCGAGACGTCCACCCCGTTTCGCTCGAGCACAGCGACGGCGGCCTTGCCCGTCGCGGGGTCATTGAACTCGACGGAGCACGTGGCGAAGAGCGCCACCCGAGCCCGAGGTTGGAAGGACGGCGCCTTTCGCCGGTCGAACCAGGCCGAGAAGGTCTCTCGGTGGAAGGGCGGCAGCTGCCGGTCCTTGTGGATGCCGACAGCGGCCTGCATGAGCGCGCGCTGCGGCGGCAGCGAGGACACCCAGTTGGACAGCGGCGCCGTCAGGCTCCCGAGGCGCCCGACCAGCTCGGTGTTGCCGAGGAACCGGTCCTGGAGGGTCACGCCCTTCTGCCTGGCTTCCGCCGAACGAGAGCGGAGCATGAGCCGCGGAAAGTCCACCTGCCAGCGGTGCGGCGGCGTGTACGGGCAGTGGTTGTAGCAGAGCTTGCACTGGTAGCAGAGGTCCACGACCTCCTTGACGTCCTTGGCAGGCAGCTTCTCGACGTCGCCGTCCACCGCCTCCGTGTCGAGCCGGTCGAACATGACCCTGAACGACGGGCAGAGCGGCAGGCAGCGCCGGCAGCCGCTGCAGAGGTCGTAGACGCGGCGCAGCTCGTGGTCGACCAGGTCCAGGTTCCAGAACCCGGGCTGCCGTATGTCCAGCGTCATGTTGGCGGAAACGGGCTAGATCGCCTCGGCCGGGTCCTTGCCCGCGATCTGCTTCAACCCCTTCGCGAAGCGGCCCGCGTGCGATTTCTCAGCCTTGGCCAGCGTCTCGAACCACTCCGCCAGCTCGGCGAAGCCCTCGTCGCGCGCGGTCTTGGCCATGCCGGGGTACATCTGCGTGTACTCGTAGGTCTCGCCCGCAACGGCCGACTTCAGGTTCGCCTCGGTCTTGCCGAAGGGCTCCCCCGTCGCCGGGTCACCGACGTCCTTCAGGAAGTCCATGTGCCCGAAGGCGTGGCCGGTCTCGGCGTCGGCCGTGTCCTTGAAGAGGCCGGCCATGTCCGGGAAGCCCTCGATGTCCGCCACGCGCGCAAAATAGAGGTACCGGCGGTTCGCCTGCGATTCGCCGGCGAACGCGTCCCTGAGATTCTCGTGGCTCTTGGTGCCCTTGAGGCTCTTGCCTGCCATGGTGTATTTCTCCTGTAGTTAACTCAGACTGTTGGGAAAGACCTACGGCGAATGTCGCGTGCGGCGTTGGCGGGATTTCGTGGACCGGCACTGCGGACAGCGGCCGAAGAACTCGATGCGGTGGTGAGTGATGGCGAGCCCGGTCCGTGCCGCGATCCGCACGCGGAGCACCTCGGCGTGGGGCTCGGCCAGCGGGCCGGCGACGTCCACGACGCGGCCGCAGCGCACGCACGTGAAGTGGTGGTGCGCGTCCATGTTGGCGTCGAACCGGGCGTGCGGACCCGGAATCTCGGCCGCCAGCCCTTCGGCGACGAGGAGACGCAGGTTGCGGTAGACCGTGCCGAGGCTGACGCGCGGCAGCCGGCGGCGCACGAAGCGGTAGACCCGCTCGGCCGTCGGGTGAGACTCCGTGCCGCGCAGCACCTCGAGGATCACCCGCCGCGGGCCCGTCAGCCGGAGACCGCGGGCGCGGAGGGCCGCATCGGAGCTCTTAGGAATGGTTCTCATTACGAAACTGAGGCTACACACCCGCCGCCGGGCTGTCAAGGGCGAACCAGTTGCCGCGCCGGTGCCGCCTCGGGTAGACTTTCCATCTCAGGAGGACCTATCGGATGGCGCAGCCCCTCTGGCTCCGGATCGAGGGAGCCAGGCAGAACAACCTGAAGAACGTCACGCTCGCCATCCCGCACGACCGGGTGACGGTCGTGACCGGCGTGTCAGGCTCGGGCAAGTCCTCCCTCGCCTTCGACACGATCTTCGCCGAGGGGCAGTGGCGCTACATCGAATCCCTGTCGGCCTACGCCCGCATGTTCCTCGAGCGCCTGGACCGGCCCGACGTGGACCGCATCGAGCACATCCGCCCGGCGATCGCCCTGGAGCAGAAGAACCCGGTGCGCACGGCGCGCTCCACCGTCGGTACGGCGACCGAGCTCCATGACTACCTGCGCCTGCTCTTCGCCAAGGTCGGGCGCGTCCACTGCCCCACATGCGGTAGCGAGGCGCGGAGCGACTCGGCCGAGCGCGTGGCTGACGAGCTCATCGCCCGGCATCCCGACGCGCGGGCGCTCGTCTGCTTTCCCCTTCCGGCCGCGCCGCGCCCCGATCCGAAGGCTTTCGTGGCCGCCCTCGTGCAGCGCGGCTTCGCCCGCATCAAGGTGGGAGAGACGCTGCTCGACCTGGCCGAGGCACAGTCGCCGGGCGTTACCCTGCCTGCCCTCGACGGCGAGCCCATCCAGGTCGTGCTCGACCGCGTCACGCTCTCGCCCGAGAGCCGGCGCCGCGTCACCGAGTCGATCGAGACGGCTCTCCGCGAGGGCGATGGGCGCGCCGCCGTGGAGATCGTGGGGCACGGCCCGCTGACGGTGAGCCGCGAGTTCCGCTGCCCGCGCTGCGAGGTGCCCCTCGCGCGGCCCCAACCCCTCCTCTTCTCGTTCAACCATCCGCTCGGCGCCTGCCCCGAGTGCAAGGGCTTCGGCAACATCCTGCGCTATGACGAAGCGCTCGTCGTGCCCGACCCGTCGCGCAGCATCGGCGAGGGTGCCGTCGCGCCCTGGTCGCAGCCCTCTGGACGCCGGTACCAGAAGCAGCTCCTGAAGGCGGCCAAGAAGCGGGGCGTCGACATCACGCGCCCCTACGCCCTCCTCGCCCAGAAGGACCGCGACTGGGTCTACCAGGGCGGCGACGATTTCCCCGGGATCCAGGGCTTCTTCGAGGAGGTCGAGGGATACCGCTACAAGCTCCACGTCCGCGTCTTCCTCTCCCGCTACCGCAGCCAGTGGCCCTGCCCGCGCTGCAGCGGGGCGCGGCTCCGCCCCGAGGCGCTGACGGTCACGGTCGGCGGCGCCACCATCGCCGACTGGAACGCCAAGACCGTCGAGGACCTCAACACTTTCCTGGAATCCATCAGCTTCACGCCGTGGGAGGCGGCGGTGGGGCGCGAGGCGCTCAAGCTGCTGCGCGCCAAGCTCTCCTTCCTCCAGCGCGTCGGGCTCGGCTACCTGACCCTCGGCCGCCAGACGCGCACGCTCTCGGGCGGCGAGGCCCAGCGCATCAACCTCGCCAACCAGCTGGGCGCGCAGCTGGTGGGCACGCTCTATGTACTGGATGAGCCCTCGATCGGGCTCCACGCGCGCGACACCGAGCGGCTGGCCGAGCTCTGCCGCGAGCTGGCGCAGGCGGGCAACACGGTCATCATCGTCGAGCACGACCGCTCCTTCATCGAGTCGGCCGACTACCTGGTCGAGATGGGGCCGGGGTCGGGCGAGCGCGGCGGCGCGGTCGTCTTCGCGGGCACACAGGCCGAGTTCGCCAAGGACCCGCGGTCGCTCACCGCCGCGTACCTCTGCGGCCGCGAGAGCATCCTGGTGCCGCTGTCGCGGCGGGAGGGTCGCCGCGCCCTCGTGATCCGAGGGGCGCGCGAGCACAACCTGAAAAACTTGACCGTGCGCATCCCGCTCCATACGCTCACCTGCGTCACGGGCGTCTCGGGCTCCGGCAAGTCCACGCTTGTCCACGACACGCTCTACCGCGTGCTGGCGCGCCACTTCAAGATCGAGCCGGCGCGGCCCGGCGCCCACGACGAAGTCTGCGGGATGGAGTTCGTCAAGGGCGTCCATCTCATCGACCAGGAGCCCATCGGCCGCACGCCGCGCTCGAACCCCGTCACCTACGTCAAGGCCTTCGACGAGATCCGCAAGCTCTTCGCCGGGCGACCACGGGCCAAGGCGCTTGGGCTTGCCGCGGGTGCCTTCTCGTTCAACGTGCCCGGCGGCCGCTGCGAGGCCTGCCAGGGCGACGGCCTGCAGAAGCTCGAAATGTACTTCTTCGAGGACGTCTACGTCACCTGCCAGGAGTGCGAGGGACGGCGGTACCGCCCGGACGTGCTGCATGTCGCGTACAAGAACCGCAACATCAGCCAGGTGCTGAAGCAGACCGTGGATGAGGCCGTCGAGTTCTTCGCGGCGCAGCCGGTCCTCGCGCGGCGGCTCAAGGTGCTGCAGGAGGTGGGGCTTGGCTATCTTCGTCTCGGCCAGCCGGCGACGACGCTCTCCGGCGGCGAGGCCCAGCGCCTGAAGGTCGCGGCCGAGCTCTCCGCCCGGCTCGCTTCGGACATGCTCTACATTCTCGACGAGCCGACGACGGGCCTGCACCTGGACGACGTGAAGAAACTCCTCGTGGTGCTCAACCGCCTCGTGGACGCGGGCAACACGGTCCTCGTGGTCGAGCACCATCTCGACGTCGTCAAGACGGCGGATTGGGTCATCGACCTCGGGCCCGAGGGCGGCGCGGCCGGCGGAGAGATCGTCGCCGAAGGCACGCCCGAGCAGGTCGCCCAATGCGTCGGCTCGTACACCGGCAAGTTCCTGCGCGATCTCCTGCCGCGGCCCAACGGCCAGCCTCGGCCCACCGAAAGGAACGGCGCCGGGCGCCACTGAGTGAGTCCCGCTCCGTTTTACGGCTGGGCAGTCGTGGGGGCGGCCTTCTCCGTCCTGTTCATGGCCTACGGCGCTCAGTTCTCCTTCGGGGTCTTCTTCTCCGCGCTGCTCGAAGAGTTCGGCTGGAGCCGCGGCGCGCTCTCCGGCGCCTTCGCGCTCTACGCCTTCGGCTACAGCTGCTTGTCCGTCGCCTCGGGTCATCTGACCGACCGCTGGGGGCCGCGCACCGTGATCGCCATCGGCGGCGTCTTTCTCGGCGCCGGCTGGATCGCCATGAGCGCGACCAGCGCAATCTGGCACCCCTACGTCTTCTACGGCGTCGTGGCCGCCGTCGGCATGTCCACGGCGAATGTCCCCTGCACCGCTACGGTGGCTCGCTGGTTCGCCAGACAGCGGGGGTTCGCCACGGGCCTGGCCTCGGCGGGCGGCAGCTTCGGCGCCTTCTGCCTGCCGCCGATCGCCCAGCTGCTCGTGTCGGGCGTGGGTTGGCGCCGAGCCTACGTCATCTTCGGCGCGGCCATCTTCCTGGCGCTCAACCTCCTTGCCCCGCTCATGAAGCGCGATCCCGAGGGACTCGGCCTCACGCCCGATGGCGACCGACCCGCGGCCGGCAGCAGCGAGCTACTCCCGCGCGGCAGCGACTACACGATGCGCCAGGCCATGGGGACACGGGCCTTCTGGGTGCTCTTCGCCCTCTTCGCGGCCACGTGGATCCCGATTTTCGCGCCATTGGTCCATCTGGTGCCCCTGGCCCGTGGGCTTGGTGTCGACCCGCTCGTGGCGTCGACGCTCGTGAGCGCGCTCGGCATGGCGGCCATCGTGGGGCGACTCGTGATGGGCGCCGCGTCCGACCGATTCGGCCGGCGGCCGGCGATCGGCATATGCCTCGTGCTCCAGGTCGCGGCCTTCCTCGGGTTCGCGGCGGCAGGCACCCTGCCTGGGCTCTACGCCGCGTCGATCACCTTCGGCTACTCCTACGGCGCGATCTCGTCGCTCTTCCCCGCCGTGGTGGCGGACTTCTTCGGCCGCGAGCGGGCCGGCAGTCTCGTCGGCCTGCTCTTCGCGATGTCGGGCTCCATGGCGGCCTGGGGCCCGCTGGGGGCCGGCTTCATTTATGATCGCACCGGCAGCTACGGCCCCGCCTGGGTCGCCAGCGCGGTCCTGAACCTCGCGGCGCTGGGGCTCCTCGTCTGGGCCCGGCCGCCGCGTCGTCTCGAACTCTCTCTCAAGGAGGCGTGATGGCTGGGCTCAGGGACAAGTACTGCATCGTGGGCGTGGGCGAGACGGAGTACAGCAAGCATTCCGGCCGGAGCACGCGGGCCATGGCGGTCGAGGCCGTGAAGACGGCCATGGCCGACGCGGGACTCAAGGCCTCGGACGTGGACGGGATGATGTCATACCAGAGCGGCGACTCGACGCCGGCCAACTGGGTCGCGCCCGACCTGGGCATCCGCCTCAACTTCTACATGGACGTGTTCGGCGGCGGCTCCTCGACCGAGGCGCTGGTCGGCCTGGCAATGGGCGCGATCGAGTCGGGCATGTGCAACACGGTGGCGATCTTCCGCTCCATGAACGGCTACTCCGACTTCCGCATCGGCGGCACGGGCGTGCGGGCGGCCCAGCCCGTGCGCGGGCTCGACCTGGCGCAGATGCCCTTCGGGATGCGCAGCGCCGGGCAGAGCTTCGCGCCCACGTTCATGCGGCACATGTACGAGCACGGCACGACCTCCGAGCAGGTGGCGCGCGTGCGCGTGGCGCACAGCAAGCACGCCTCTCAGAACCCTAAAGCCCTCTTGAAGGAGCGGGTGACCGTTGCGGACGTCGTCGGCTCGCGCTGGATCACGAAGCCGCTCCATCTCCTCGACTGCTGCGTCGAGACGGACAACGCGACCTGCATCATCGTCACCTCGACCGAGCGCGCGCGCGACCTCAAGCAGAAGCCCGCCTACGTCATGGGCGTGGCCGGCAGGGTCAACAAGGCGCGCACCGATTTCCACTGGGCCGCCGGCCCCATCTCCCGCGTCGCCGGCTACTACGCCAAGGACATCGTCTTCGGCCAGGCCGGCATCAAGCCGGAGGACGTGGACGTCACGGGCTCCTACGACGCCTTCACCTTCACGACCATGCTCCAGCTCGAGGAGTACGGCTTCTGCAAGAAGGGCGAGGGCGGGCAGTACGTGTCGAGCGGAACGATCGAGCTGGGCGGCAGGCGGCCGAACAACACCTCGGGCGGTCACCTGTGCGAGGGCTACACCCACGGCATGAGCATGGTCATCGAGAACGTCCGCCAGCTGCGCGGGCGGGTGGACGACAACTGCCCCGGCTGGGCGGAGGGCAAGCACAGCTACGACTACTCGCCGGGCAAGTGCCGCCAGGTCAAGGACGCGAAGATCACGATGAACCTCGGATGGGCGATGCCGCCGACTGGCTCCGCCCTGATCCTTCATAGTTAGGAGCGATGGCGATGGCCAACGTCGAATACCGCGGCATGAACCTGGTGATCCCGGAGAACGACTCGGAGTGGCGCGAGCACTTCAAGCTGGCGCGCGGCCACAAGCTGATGCTGCGCGCCTGCAAGGCCTGCGGCCTCATGCGCTACCCGCCGAGCCACGGCTGCCCGTGGTGCGCCACCCTCGAGTGGGAGTGGAAAGAGGTCAGCGGCAAAGGCCACATCTACTCCTACGAGGTGGTGCATCACGCCATCCAGCCGGGCTTCAAGGAGTGGACGCCCTACGCGGTAGTGCTGGTGGAGCTCGACGAGCAGCGCGGCAAGCCGACGCCCGATGAGGCGCTCAGGATCATCGCCAACCTCGTGACCCCTGACGGCAAGCCCGAGGCCGAGGCCAAGGTCGCCATCGGCAAGCGCGTCCGTGTCGTATTTCAAGACCTGACCCCGGATTTTGCTTTGCCGCAGTTCACGCTGACCGACGAGCCCCCCGTCGGCCGCGTCTGGAGCCTTCCGGGTTAGTGGATTGTACAGGACGCCTCAGGATGGCCAGACCCAGGGCCCAGACACCATATCTAGATGGATACACTTGACAACTCACTAGGTGTTGAGCTATAGCCTCGTAGTAAGCGCATGAATAGGTTCCCTCGCATCAAGCCGTTCTACTCAACACGGCTCGGGGCTGCATACCTCGGCGACGCCCTGGACGTCATGCGAGGGATACCGGACGCCTCGGTTTCGCTGATCGTCACCTCGCCTCCCTTCCCGCTCACGTTTCAGAAAAAGAAACCGTACGAAGCTGTGGGTATCGATCGATACGTCGATTGGTTCCTTGGGTTCGGTGATCAGTTCCAGCGAGTCCTGCGTGATGACGGGAGCTTGGTCATCGACACAGGAGGCGTCTGGAACAAGGGCACTCCAACACGAAGTTTCTATCAGCATCACCTACTGCTTGGTCTCTGTGAAAAGGTTGGGTTTCATTTCGCTCAGGACTTCTACTGGTATAACCCTGGCGCTCTCCCCGCCCCGGCAGAATGGGTAAACGTCCGAAGGATTCGCGTAAAGGCTGCGGTCAATCTCGTCTGGTGGCTCAGCAAGACACCATGGCCCAAGGCTAACAATCGAAACGTGCTGAGGGAATATAGCGCCGATATGGTACGCCTCCTGAAGCGCGGGTACAGGGCTAAGGCGCGGCCGAGCGGTCATTCCATAACCTCGAAGTTCAACAAGGATCATGGTGGCGCCATCCCTCCAAACCTCCTGGAATTCGGAAACAATGACTCTAACGGAGGCTACCTTCGGAAATGTGCGGAAGGGGGCTACCCTGTGCATCCGGCTCGTTTCCCGCGGGCTCTCCCAGATTTCTTTATTCGCCTCTGTACTGACACTCGCGACCTCGTGCTCGATCCGTTTGCTGGGTCCAACGTGACAGGACACGCGGCCGAACTCTTGGGCAGGCGTTGGGTGGCAATCGAAGTCATCAAAGACTACCTAGAGG
>JACORX010000359.1 GCA_016179165.1 Candidatus Rokuibacteriota bacterium
ATGAAGCTCGGCTGCGGCGGCGTGCTCATGCTGCCGCCCTTCTACTACAAGGGCGTCTCGGACGACGGGCTCTTCAAGAACTTCGCGGAAGTGATCGAGCGCGTGGGCGACCGGCGGCTGCGGATCTACCTCTACCACATCCCCCCGGTCTCTCAGGTGCCGATCACGGTCGCCTTGATCGAACGGCTGCTCAAGACGTATCCGGGCATCGTCGCCGGCGCCAAGGATTCCTCGGGCGACTGGAACAACACCAAGGCGTACCTGGACAACTTCGCCAAGCAGGGCTTCGACGTCTTCCCGGGAAGCGAGACCTTCCTCCTCCAGGGCATGCGCGGGGGCGGCGTCGGCTGCATCAGCGCCACGGCCAACGTGAACCCGGGCGCCATCGCGCGGCTCTTCGCAACCTGGAACGTTGGGCGGGCGGCTGACGCCGACACGCAGCAGGAGCGGCTCAACGAGATCCGCGGGATCTTCGCCAAGTATCCGATGATCCCCGCCCTCAAAGCCGCGATCGCGCACTACGGCGGCGACACCTCGTGGGCGACGGTGCGACCGCCGCTCGTGGAGTTAACGCGAGAGCAAAAGGCAGCCCTCGCGTCTGACCTCGACAGTGCCAGCTTCGCCATGCCGGGGCTGAAAGGCTGAGATCGCCACGATCCTTACGTAGCCAAATGGGGGCTAGCGACTTCTCAATTACACCAGCCGGCGGCAGCTGCTAGCGCGCAGGCCCAGGCGGCGGTGGTGGCGGCGACCCGGCGGGCGGTGGCGGCACCCCCGGAGGCGGCGGAGGCGGAGGCGCCGATGACCTGTATGCCGGCTGCGGGCCCCCAGAGACCGGAACCTGATTGCCCTTGGCGTACATGCACTGCACGTACCCGATGTCGTAGCGCCTCTGTACCGAGATGCGGGCGCCGTAGGCATTGCCGGCGCCCACCGCGGTCCCGCCGAGGAGTCCAACGCCTGCGCCGACGGCCGCACCGGTTGCCGGGCTCCCCGAAGCGGCGCCGATGGCAGCACCGAGGCCGGCGCCGACCGCCGTGCCGACCACCGCGCCTGTCACAGTGCTGGCCGCGCCGGCTTGGCTGGGCGTGATGCCGGCCTGCTGCCGCGCCCACTGCCGGCACAGCACATCATCAACCTGGAACTGATCGAAGTTCTTCCCGTTGCCCGGCAGCACCATCACGCTCGGCCCCGTAGGCACCGTCGCGCACGCCGTCAGCAGGAGCGATGCGCTGACCAACACGATGGCCCTTCTCGCTGTCATGGCGCCCTCGGTGGGACCTTTACCCACGGCTCAGGGCAGCTTGGGACCTGTGGGTAATAGCCTTGGGGGCTCGGGCAGTAGTACCAGTAGACCGGCGCGGCCGGCGGCAACGGCGACTGCTGGACGTAGATCGGGGCTTGCTCGACGATGACCTGTGGGGGCGGGTAGTAATACGGCGGATGCGAGTAGTACGGATAGGGCGGACCCCACCAGTACGCGGGCCCGACTCCGACAAAGACGGCGCCCCTTCCACGATAGTGCCAAGCGTAACTCGGTGCGGCAGGGAGGACCAGGAGTCCAACCACCAACCCTACGACCAGGAGCCATATCCACGCCGGCCTTCTCATGAGCACCTCCCACGAAGAACGATAGCCAACCACACTCAGGGTACAACCAAGCACCCCTCAACGCCACTCAAGCATGGCAGGCGTCCACGAAGGTGAGGTGAGCGGGGGTAAACCAGACTTTCCGGTTTCCTGCGCGACGAGGCGAGCGCACGTCCGCCGTCACCACGGCGTACGCCGCCGGCCCCGCCGGACTCGCGCCGGCCGACCTTCGCCAGCGCTAGCCGAGCTTAGGATGACGCGTGTGCCAGTCTGTCAGCGACTGGTAGACCCGGGCGGCGGCGAGGATCGTGTTCTCCTCCCAGGCGCGCCCCATGAGCTGGATGCTCGTGGGGAGGCCGCGCGCGCCGAAGCCGTTCGGCACGCAGACGGCGGGCAATCCCGCGCCGTTGCCGACGGCGCCCATGACGTCCTTCGCGGTGGCGCTGATCGCGCTCCTGAACTCCTGCCCCAGCACCGGCGCCTCGTTGATCCGCCCCGGCGCCACCAGCGCGTCGAATCTCCCGAGCACGCGGTCGATCTCCCTCGCCATGACGCCGCGGAGCCGCATGGCCTTGAGGTAGTCCTTGGCGAGGATGGCATCGCGCGCGTACGGCGTGGTGCGGTCCTCCGGCGCGGTCAGCCCGGCGATACCGCCCGACTCGATCAGGTCCTCGAAGGCGCTCGCCGCTTCGACCTGGAGAATGGTCCGCGTGATCTGCTCGTACGGAAGGTCGGGCAGCGTGACCTCTTCCACCGTGCCCATCTTCCTCAGCACTCCTAAGGACCGGGTGAAGTTCTCCGTCACAGCAGCCTCGCAGCCGTCGGTGACGTTCGTGATGACCCCGAAGCTGAACCTCTTGCGATCAGCGGCGTCGTAGCGATACGGCCGGTCGCTCGCGGTCGGGTCCCTCGGATCAGCCCCGGCCATCGCGTCGAGGACCAGGCCGCAGTCGTCCGCCGTCTGCCCGAGCGGCCCCAGCTTGTCGAGAGTCCAGCAGAGCGCCATCGCGCCGTGCCGGCTCACCCGCCCGTACGTGGGTCGCAAGCCCGAGAGGCCGCAGTAGCCGGCGGGCGAGAGGATGGAGCCCCACGTCTCCGATCCGATCGCGAACGGCACGAGCCCGGCGGCGACGGCGGCACACGAGCCGCTGGACGACCCGCCGGTCCACGCGTTCGCGTCCCATGGGTTGATGCAGGGTCCCGTGAACGACGCGGTGGGCTGGCGATAGCCCATGCCTCCGGCCAGCTCGATCATCGCGAGCTTGGCCACGAGCACGGCGCCCGCCTCCTCGAGCTTGCGAATCACCGTCGCGTCGAAGTCAAAGCGTTGGTCCTTGTACGGTGCGGCGCCCCAGGTCGTCGGCGCGCCCGCCGTCGCGAGGAGATCCTTCGCGCCGTACGGGATGCCGTGGAGCGGCCCGCGGTAGTCGCCGGCCGCGATCTCCCCCTCGGCGCGCCGCGCCTGGGTGAGCGCGTGCTCGCGCATGACGGTGACGACGGCGTTGTACTTGGGGCCGAGGCGTTCGAGTCGGTCGAGGTAGAGCTCGGCCAACTCGACGGGCGAGACCTTGCGAGCGCGCACGAGCCCGGCCAGCTCGCGGACAGGCGTGAAGATCACGGCGCATCCCCCTCTCCCCTTTGGGGAGAGGGAAGGGTGAGGGGATCAAAGGTGAGGGGATCAAAGGTGAGGGGATCAAAGGTGAGGGGCGGCTCTTCCCGGTACGGCGCGAAGCGCTGCATGGGCTCGTCGGCGTTGGTGAGCCGTACGGGGCGGAGCGCGCGCGCGGCTTCGACCTGCGCCCGCACGATCTTTCGCAGCTCCTCCATCAGCTCCGGCGTCAGGCGATCGCCGTAGCGCTGGCGCACGATCTCAAAGAGCCCGTCGGCCTCGCGGTCCGGCTTCGCGGGCTCGCTCATTTCTTCCCCTTCCCCGAGTAGCCGAGCGACAGGTCGCGCTTTCGCGCACCCTGGGCGCGGGCGCGCGCCGGTCCGTAGCCGCCGCCGCCCGGAGTGCTGACGAGGACCGTGTCTCCGTGAGCCAGCACGTGCTGGCGGCGATGATCCACCTTCTTGCCGTTGATCCTGACGTCGCCGATGCCGCCGGGCTCCCCGCCCGCGAGACCCGGAGCGGGGAAGCGCGTGCGCTCGGCCATGAAGCTCAGCACGATAGGCCGCCGCGAGCGGCTCTCGAAGAGCACGTCCTGGCCGAGGCCGCCCCGGAAGCGCCCCTGCCCGCCCGAGGCCTCGCGCATGCGCTTGTGGCGGAAGAAAAGCGGGCTGTTCCGCTCCGCGATCTCGACGGGCGTGCTCGAGATGTTGCTCGGCCAGGAGAGCACGTGCTCGCCGTCCTTCACCGCCGTCGCGCCCATGCCGCCGTTGAAGAAGAG
>JACORX010000361.1 GCA_016179165.1 Candidatus Rokuibacteriota bacterium
ATCGTCGCCGACCCGCGCTGGACTGAGACGGCGGATATCGCGGACCTGCATCTTCCGCTCAAGCCGGGCTCGGACATCGCGCTGCTGAACGCCATGCTCCACGTGCTCTGGAAGGAAGGGCTGCTCGACCAGGACTTCGTGGCCGCGCACACGGGCGGCTGGCCGGGACTGGAGACGGTGATCGCGCGGTACCCGCCCGAGCGGGCCGCCGCCATCACCGGGCTCTCGGCCGAGATCATCGTCGCGGCGGCGCGCCGCTTCGGCAGGGCGCGCGCGGCGATGACGCTCTGGAGCATGGGCGTCAACCAGAGCCATGTCGGCACCGACAAGAACGCGGCGATCCTGAACCTGCACCTCGCGACCGGGCAGATCGGCAGGCCCGGCGCGGGGCCGTTCTCGCTGACGGGCCAGCCGAACGCCATGGGCGGCCGCGAGACGGGGGGCCTCTCGCACCTGCTTCCGGGCTACCGGCAGATCGGTGATCCGGCCGCGCGCGCCCTGGTCGAGCGTCACTGGGGCGTGGCGCCCGGACGGATCGCGTCCACGCCGGGACGGTCCGCGCTCGAAATCTTCGAGGGGCTGCTCGACGGCTCCGTCCGCGCGATCTGGATCCTCTGCACCAATCCCGCGGCGTCCATGCCCGACCTCGATCTGGTCGAGAAGGCGCTCCGCCAGGCCGAGTTCGTCATCGTCCAGGACGCCTATCACCCGACCGAGACCACGCGCTTCGCCGACGTGCTGCTTCCGGCGGCGCAGTGGCCCGAGAAGGACGGCGTCATGACCAACTCGGAGCGGCGAATGACCTACCTGCCGAAGCTCTGCGAGCCCCCGGGAGAAGCGCTGCCCGACGCCGTCATCGTCACCCGCGTGGCGCGCGAGCTGGGCTTCAAAGACGCGTTCGCCTACGAGAGCGCGGCTGAGATCTTTGACGAGTACGCGGCACTGACAGCCGGCACCGTGTGCGACTGCTCCGGTGTCAGCCACGAGAGGCTCAAGACCGACGGGCCGCTCCAGTGGCCGGTGCCGGACCCGGGCCACCCGGGCACGGCGCGGCTCTACACCGACGCGCGCTTTCCGACCGACGACGGCCGGGCCCGGCTCATCCCGGTCGAGCACGACCCGCCCGTCGAGCCGCCGAGCCCGACGTATCCGCTCACGCTCACGACGGGCCGGGTCCGCGACCACTGGCACACGCTCACCCGCACGGCCAAATCGCCGGCGCTCGCGGCGCGCACGCGCGAGCCCCACCTCGAGGTCAACCTGCGCGACGCCCAGCGCGCGGGCATCCACGACGGAGACTTCGTCGAGATCACCTCGCGCCGCGGCAAGGCCGTGGCGCAGGCGCGGGTCAGCGAGACGATACGGGAGGGCACCTGCTTCCTGCCCTTCCACTGGGGCCGGCGGTGGGGCTTCTACAAGGCCGCCAACAACCTGACGCTCTCCGCGCGTGACCCGCTCTCGAAGCAACCGGAGTTGAAGGCCTGCGCCGTGCGGCTGCGCTCGCTGACGGAAGTCCGGCCGTGAACAAGATCGAGGCGCTCAAGGCCGAGAAGGACGGGCTCGAGATCCAGGACGACCTCGTCCGCTTCGCGCGCGAGGGCTGGAAGACGATCGGCGACGACGACAAGGAGCGCCTCAAGTGGGCGGGCGTCTTCATGCGCCGCCCGACGCCGGGCCACGCCATGATGCGTGTCCGCATGCCCAACGGCGTCGTCACGTCGGCGCAGGTCCGCCTCCTTGCCCGGCTCACCCGCGAGTCGGGGCGGACCATCGCCGACATCACGACGCGCCAGCAGCTCCAGCTCCGCTGGGTGACGATCGAGCGCGTGCCCGACATCATCAGGCGCCTCGAGGCCGCGGGACTGTCGAGCCTCCAGACGGGCATGGACAATATCCGCGGCATCATCGGCTGCCCGGCGACGGGGCTCACGCCCGGCGAGCTGATCGACACCGCGCCGATCGCGCGGGAGCTCCAGCGCATCTTCCTCGGCAACAAGGACTTCACGAACCTGCCGCGCAAGTTCAACGTCACCATCACCGGCTGTCTCGAGCACTGCACCTCCGGGGAGACCCAGGACATTTCGATGACGCCGGCGGTGGCGGTGGTAGCAGGGCACGGCGGCGAAGCTCCGGGCTTCAACCTGGCCGTCGGCGGCAAGCAGGGTTCCGGGGGTCCCGTGGTGGCCTTGTCTCTCGACGCCTTCGTACGGCCCGGGGAAGCGGCGGAGGTCTGCGCGGCCATCGCGCTCATCTTCCGGGATCACGGCCCGCGCGAGTCCCGCAGCAAGGCGCGGCTGGCCTTCCTGCTGGGCGAGTGGGGTGCGGAGCGCTTTCGCAAGGAGCTCGAGGCGCGGCTCGTGCGGGCGCTCCCGCGGGCCGGCCGCGACGCGCGCGGCGCGACGCACAGCGACCACATCGGCGTTTTTCGCCAAAGCCGGGCGGGCCTCAACTACGTCGGGCTGAAGACGCCGGTGGGCCGCGTCACGGCCGACCAACTGGACGAGCTGGCACGGCTCAGCGAGCGCTACGGACAGGGGGAGCTGCGGTTCACGCCATCGCAGGACGTGCTGCTCCCGCACGTCCCCGACGCGCGGCTCGGCGACCTGACCCAGGAGCCGCTGCTCAAGGAGCTGCCGTACAACCCCTCGGAAGTCCGCCGCGGTCTCGTCTCGTGCACCGGCACGGACTTCTGCAACCTGGCGCTGATCGACACCAAGACGCGCGCCATGGCGCTCGCGAAGGAGTTCGAGAAGACCATCGGCCAGACCAACTTCAAGACACGCCCTATCACCGTGCGCTGGTCCGGCTGTCCCGCCTCATGCGCGAATCATCACACCGCCGACATCGGGCTCCAGGGATGCAAGGTCAGGGTGGACGGCAAGATCGTGGACGGCGTCCACGTCTTCGTCGGCGGCCGCGGCGGGAGCGACCCGCGGCCCGGAGCGCGGATCATGGAGGACGTGCCCTGCGACGAGCTGCCGCAGGTGCTGGAGCGGCTGGTCCGCTTCTTCCCGCGCCCCGAGCGCCAGGCACCGCCGCGGGAGCCTCAACCGGAGGCCGAGGCGTGAGCGGCGGCTTCGCATATCCGGTAGTGCTGGATCTCACGGGTCGGCCCAGCCTTGTTGTCGGCGGTGGCGCTATCGCCGAGCGGAAGTTGGCGGCGCTGGTCGAAGCGCGGGCGCGTCTCAGGGAGCGGCTGGGTGTCTAGCGGGCGCGTCGTCCTGGTCGGCGCCGGCCCCGGCGACCCCGAGCTCATCACGCTCCGCGGCCTCAAATGGCTCCGTCGCGCCGACGTGGTCGTTTACGATCAGCTGGCCGCCTCCGAGCTACTCGACGAGGCGCCCGAGGGGGCGCTCAGAATCTTCGCGGGCAAGTCGGCGGGACGGCACTGCCTCGAGCAGTCGTCCATCAACGCCATCCTGATCCACCACGCCCAAGTCGGGCGCCTCGTGGTGCGCCTCAAGGGCGGCGATCCCTTCGTTTTCGGCCGCGGCGGTGAGGAGATTCTGGCGTGCGCTCGCGCGGGCGTGGCGGTGGAGGTGGTGCCGGGTGTCAGCTCCGCGATCGCGGTGCCCGCGGCGGCCGGCATCCCCGTCACTCACCGGGGGATGGCCTCCTCGTTCGCGGTGGTGACCGGCCACGAAGATCTCACCAAGCCGGAGTCGAGCGTGGACTGGGAAAGCCTCGCGACGGCCGTGGACACGCTCGTCATCC
>JACORX010000362.1 GCA_016179165.1 Candidatus Rokuibacteriota bacterium
CCACCCACGTGCTCTTGACCACCTCCTTGCGCTTCCGCATCCAGGCGTGGGTGATGGGGTGCATCTCGGCGTCGTTGGACCCGAACCAGACCACGAACTTCGAGTCCCCGAGGTCATAGCTCTTGGTGATGGCGTCCCAGCCGTAGGAGTTGGTCATCCCGAACTGTCCGTACACCCAGTCCAGGGCGATGCCGAGGCCGTCGTTGCAGATGTAGCCTTCGTGGGTGGGGTTTGAGCTTCCGAGCATGTGGAGCAAGCGGAAGAGCGGCGGCCCCCCGTCGCGCGAGACGCGGTCGGTGGTTTTTCCGGCGATGGCGTGTGGGCCGTCCGTGTCGCGAATCTCCAGGAGCCTCCTCGCGATATCCCGGTACGCCTCGTCCCAGGAGACGGGCTGAAACTTCATGCTCGGTTTCGGCCCCACGCGCTTGAGGGGCCTGGTGATCCGGTACTTGTTGTAGAGGAGCTGGACGATCCCGATACGGCCCTTGGCGCAGAGCCCCCCGTCCTGGGGAGTCAGCTCGTCGGCCTGGACCGGATTGTTCGGCTCCCCGTACACGTTGACCACCCTGCCGTCCTTGACGTGGACCTGATGCCAGCAGGCCGAGGGGCAGAACGAGCAGCCGCTCCGCACCACCCGGTCGGGCAATGAGGCGTCCTCAGGACGCCAGATCAGCGGATCCGTGAACGGGTGCTGTTCGAAATCCGTTGGCGGTTTCTTCGGCTTGATGGCCTGGGCCACTGCCGGGTCGGGTCCGCCACCGACTGCCATCGCCCCGCCTGCCGTCGCGTACTTCAAGAACGTCCGACGGCTCAAAGCCGCTCCAACTATCCCCATCGTCTCCTCCTGGTCACCCGGGGTCTAGGAGCCGGAGCCTTCAAAGAGCCTGGCGACCCGATTGTCGTATCCAGGCTCTCCAACGCAGGGACTCCGCGAAGCCGAAGCCTCGCGCAGATCCGTTCCTGCGCGCTGAGGCGTCATGGCCTTTGCCGCCGCGTCTCGGACGGACACTCCTGCTGCGGCGGACCCGAAGGCCATCGCGCCCCCCAGAGCGAGAAGTCGCCGCCGAGAAACCTTGCCTTGCTCTTCCATCACGGACCCCCTCCCCCAGCGCAAGAATTGACTTTCTGTGCAAGGAGCAAGGGGAATGCCAGTCGGAGAGTCGAGGCCCGGTTGGAGGTGATCAGTTAAACCCTGTATCCGTCAGGGTTTACGAAGAGGTGTGGAGGGCTACCGCCATCGTGGAATTGACGAGGTTACACTCTGAAACAGAATGAGATCCCGCGGTTGTTCTATTCTGAAACCGCCGGCGGGTGTTCGGCCGGCGATTCCCTCAAAGCGAAGTCAGAGGCCCCACGATGCCGTACTCTTTCAGCTTGCGCCAGAGGGTTGTCCGGCTGATCCCGAGTTCTTCAGCGGCACGCGCCTGATTCCAGCCGTGCTCGTACAGGACGGAGAGGATATGGGCCTCCTCCACCTCTGCGAGGCTCAGACCCTTTCGCGTTGGGACGGCTTCTCCTTCAAGGCGACCGGTCAGGGTCGGAGGCAGGTCCTGGACGGTGATTGTTTCCCCCAGGGTGAGAACGACGGCCCGCTCGATGGTCCTTTCCAGTTCCCTGACGTTTCCCGGCCAGGAATACCTGAGGAGGAGATCCATCGCCTCCGGGGCAATTCGGGCCAGAGGTTTCCGCAGTTTATCGCCGTAGAGCTTCAGGAAGTGGCCGGCGAGCGGGATGATATCTTCCCTCCGGTCCCGGAGGGGAGGGACGTCGAGGATGATCCCGTTCAGGCGGTAGTAGAGGTCTTCTCGAAAAGCTCCTTTCTCCACCAGGTGCTTGAGGCCCTGGTTGGTGGCGGCCACGACTCGAATGTCGATCTTGGTGGGCGTGGTGGCTCCCACTCGCCGGATGGTCTGCTCCTGAAGAACACGAAGTAGCTTCACCTGGGTGGAGAGAGGGATGACGCCGATCTCGTCGAGGAAGATGGTGCCGCCGTCGGCTTCCGTGAAGAGGCCATTCTTGTTCTCCACTGCCCCCGTGAAGGCGCCTCGGACGTGGCCGAACAGCTCGGACTCCAGCAGGGGCTCCGGGAGCGATCCGCAGTCGATCGGGATGAAGGGATGGGAGGCCCGCCGACTCCGGGCATGGATGGCCCGGGCGACAAGCTCTTTCCCTGTTCCGCTCTCTCCCTGGATCAGGATGGTGGCATCCGTCACGGCGACCCGGCAGATCAGCTCCAGCAACCTCTGCATCTTTTGGCCCTTGGCGACGATGCGTTCGAGACCCCACCGGTCCCGAACCTGAGCCCGCAGAGATTCGACTTCGCGCATGAGGGAGCGCCGTTCCTCGGCCTTGCGGACGATGAGAAGGAGTTCCTCCGGCTCAAAAGGTTTGGTGAGATAGTGGAAGGCTCCCAGTCTTACCGCTTCCACCGCGGAGTGGATGCTGCCGTAGGCGGTGAGGATGATCACCTCCGTGCCCGGGCTGACCTGCTTGACGGCCTTGAGAAGTTCGACTCCTCCCTCTCCTTCCATTCGACCTCCTTCCATTCGAAGGTCGGTGATGACCACATCGAATACTTCCCGCTCCATCTTCCCGAGGGCCACCGCGGCCCCCTCGGCTTCGGCCACCCGAAACCCCTCCGCGCGCAGGAGCATGGAAAGGGTCAACCTCATGGAGGCCTCGTCGTCCACGATCAGGACGGACCTGTCTTCTCCATCGTGCGAACGGGAATCCGCGCCTGGCTGGCCACTCGTAGTGTCTTGGTGGATCATGATCGGCGGATGGGGAGGTGGATTTCCACCAAGGTTCCCTTCCCCTCCTCGGACGCAATCGTGATCCGGCCCCCGTGGGCCTCGACGATCCGCTGGACGATAGCCAGGCCCAACCCCATCCCGCCTCCCTTTGTGGTTTGGAAGGGCTCGAAAATCCGTGAAAGCTCCTCCCCGGGAATTCCCCGGCCATTGTCGCGGACACGGATCTTCGCTGTCCCATCTTCACGGGCTGTCGCAACCACGACGTTGCCATCCGTCCCTACGGCCTGGAGGCTGTTGAGGACGACGTTCCAAAGGACTTGCTTCACCTGGTCAGCATCCACCTCGATGGGGCCCAAGCGGGGGTCGAGCTCCTTGTAAACGGCGTTCCCTCGGGCCGCCTCATCGTGCCTCAGGGCCGCTAGAACCTCTTCCACCAACCCGTTGACGTCGTGAGGTCGAAAGAGCGGCGAACGCGGCCGGGCGAACCGGAGGAAGTCGGTGAGGATCCGGTTAAGCCGCATGGTCTCGTCCCGGATCGTCTTGAGAAGCACCAGCTGCTCCTCTCGGATAGGACGCTCCGGAGCCACCGAGAGGAGGTTGACCGCGGTGTAGATGGAGCCAAGAGGGTTCCTGATCTCATGGGCCATCGCTCCGGCCATCTCTCCAATCGTGGCCAGCTTTTCGCTCCGCAGAAGGCGTTGCTCCAGCTCCTTCCGTTCCGTGATGTCCTTCGCCAAGCCCAAGGTGCCGACGACCGCACCCTCGTTGTCCCTGAGGGGAGAAGTGGTCACAACCACCACCCGCTCGGCACCCTCCTTCGCCTGGAGCCTCGCCTCGAACGCCTCCCGGCCGTTGCCCTCCGCCCGGCCGTCCCCGGAGGCGAGGAGGAACGCCGAGGCGGGGCGGCCGATGAACTCGCCCTTCGCGTATCCCAGCTCCAGGAACTTCCGGTTCACGTAAGTAAAGGTCCCACCGAGAGCCAGGGTATAGATGAAATCGTTGGCGTTCTCAAGCAGGTTTTCCAGATACCGCTTGGTGGCCTGGATCTCCCGGATCCGCTCCCGAAGGCTCTCCGCCATCTGGTTGAAGGAATCAGCCAGGAGGCCGATCTCGTCCTTCTCCTTTGTCTCGACAAGGATCCATTCGTCCAGCCGGCCCTGGCTCAGAGCCCGAACACTCGCGCTGAGGCGCTCCAGAGACCGAGTCATCCGCCTGGAGATCACCAGGCCAAGGGCCATGCCGAGGGCGGCCAGGAGTGCGGAGATGACGAAGACGTCCCGCTTGAGCCTGGTCAGACTCCCCTCCAGGTAGCGCCGGGTCACGCCGATCCTGGCCACCCCGAGTCTCTGCCCGTCCAGGACGATGGGGAGAGTTACGTGGTAGACAGTCTCGCCGGCAGGGTCCCGGCCAACCTGGATCAGAAGGCCCTCCGCGGTGAGCGCGGCGCTCGTGAGAGGGTCGGTGGGCAGGGGCTCGCCAATGGGGAAACGAGCCGGATCGGAGTGAGAGAACACGTCTCCGCGAGGGTCCAGGACCATGGCGTACACCATCACGTTTTCAGACCGGACGATGTCCCGAGCCACCTTGTAGAGCCCCCAGGGGTCGTCCTGGAGGACTGGCTCCACGCTCAGGCGGGCGAGGGTCCGCACGATATTGCTTCCTCTATGACGGAGCTCCGCGTCCAGGGCCCGCTCCTCATGGCCCATAACGAAGAAGCTGATCAGCAACGCCACCCCGAACACGAGGATGCAGAGGGTGGCCGAGAGCTTCTGCCCGAGGCCCCATCTTCGGAGCGGCTTGATGAACCCTGTCATTTCCGCGTGGCCGCCGGCTGAAGGGCGAGGGGGAGCGGTTGGCGCTCCACGACGCGCCTCATCTCGCGGATGCTGTTGAAGAGGCTGTCGGGAACGACCACGAACCTCCGGATCATCATAGTCTTCAGGATCTCCCTCCCCTTGGGATCCTCGTGCATCTCAAGAAAGACCTTTCGGATCTGCTCCTTGAGACGGCGGCTCGTCTCTTTGCGGATGACGAGCGGGGTGATCCCGTGGGGGGGCGAGCGCTGGATGATTTTCGTGCGCGACGTCAGCGCCGGGTTCGTCGCCGCCAGGTAATCGTAGACGTAGCTGTCGACGCTGGCCCCCTCCACAAGCTTCACAGCCACGGCTTCCACATTTGCGCTGTGGCTATAGGTGAAGATGTAGCGCTTGAAGAAGCCACTTGGGGTCTCTCCCATCCCCGCCAGCAGGTACGTCGGGACGAGGTATCCGGAGTTAGAAAGGGGATCGGAGAAGGCGTATCGCTTCCCCCTGAGCTGCTCGAAGCGCTCGACGCGGCTGTCGCTCGGGACGATCACGTAGGAATAATAGACGGGGCCTTCCTCGTAGACTTGGGGAGCGACGAGTAGCTCCTCCCCGAACTTGGCGCGGTCAATGACGTACGGCAGCCCACAGACAAAGGCCACCTCCACCTGCCCCTGCTGGAGGAGGTCACTGATCTCCTTGTAGGAACGGCGCTGCACCAGCTCGGTGGGCCGCCCGAGCTTCTCCCCCACATACGCGACCCACTGACGGTTGACATCCAGGTAGTGCTCGACCAGGACTGACGTAATGGCGATCCGTAGCGGCTCGGCTGCGGCAACGGAGCCTGGGAGAGCGACGAGCAAGAATCCACAGAAGGAGATGAGAGAAGTGAAACAAAGGACGGAAGACACACCCATATATTCCTCCCTGACACGGAAACCAGGATCGAAGCGCCGGGAGCGTAGAGAGCATGAAGCGGCTGGCCTCTCCCTTGACGTGGTGGCATATGCTGCGAGGTCTTGTCAAGAGGTGCGTAAACGAGCTCAGGCGACGGCCGCTGTGGCATCGACTCCAGGGGAGGCCCTCGGTCCCGCCCGGCGTAGACGACGCGCTAGTTGGCGGACAAGATGTCGAGGGATTGCAGCGTGGCGAGCCGGCGGTAGATCCCGTCCTCGCGCGCCAGCAGCTCCTCGTGAGTGCCGATCTCGGCGAGCCTGCCGTTGTGGACGACCACCACGCGGTCGGCGTGCTTCACCGTCGCCAGGCGGTGGGCGATGACCAGCACCGTGCGGTTCTTCATGAGCTCTCCCAACGCCTGCTGGACCAGGAACTCGCTCTCGGCGTCGAGGTCGGAGGTCGCCTCGTCCAGGATGAGGATGGGCGGGTCCTTGAGGAAGGCGCGGGCGATGGCGAGGCGCTGGCGCTGGCCGCCGGAGAGCTTGACGCCGCGCTCGCCCACCGGCGTCGCGTAGCCCTCCGGCAGGGCCGCGATGAAGTCGTGGGCTTGGGCCATCCGCGCGGCGCGCTCGATGTCGGCCTGCGTGGCGCCGGGTCGGCCGTAGCCGATGTTGTACCCGATGGTGTCGGCGAAGAGGAAGGTCTCCTGCGTGACGATGCCCATGAGCGCCCGCAGCGAGGCGACCGACAGATCGCGGATGTCGCGGCCGTCCAGCACGATGCGCCCCGCCTGGACGTCGTGGAAGCGCGGCACGAGGTCCATCAGCGTGGTCTTGCCGGCCCCGGACATCCCGACGAAGGCGACCGTCTCGCCCTTGCGGACGGTCAGCGAGATGTCGCTGAGCGCGTCCTCCTCGGCCTCTGGGTAGCGAAAGGACACCCCCTCGAAGACGAGGCGGTCGTGGAAGTCCCGGAGCGACTCAGCCCCCGGCCGGTCGGTGATGGTCGGGGGCGTGTCGAGGATTTCGAAGACGCGCTCGACGGACGAGAGCGACTGCTGGAGGGTGTTCATCATGCGTCCCAGCTGACGCACCGGGCCGTAGAGCAGGATGACGGCGGCCGTGAAGGAAAAGAACTCGCCGGGGGTCAGGGCCCCGCTGATGACGCGGTGGCCGCCGTACCAGATGGCGCCCATGATGCCGAGCGCGCCCAGGATCTCCATCAGCGGCTCGGCCAGGTTGTCCACGCGTTGGTCCTTGAGCGCCAGCCGGAGCAGCCGGTCGTTCACCGCGTCGAACCGCTCCTGCTGGAGACGCTCGCGGCCGAAGGCCTTGACGATCTTGTTGCCGGTGAAGGCTTCCTGCAGGACGATGTTGAGCTCGCTCACCTTCTCCTGCGACCGCTTGGCGATCTTGTAGAGCTTGCGCCCGAGCGTCCGGTAGAGCACGCCGACCGCGGGGAAGATGACGACGGCGATGAGCGCCAGTACCCACTCGCGGATGAACATGACGGTCAGGAGCGCCACGATGGTGCCCATCTGACGCACGGCCATGACCAGCACCGTGGAGGACAGCCTTGCCAGGCGATTGACGTCGTTGACGACGCGGGTCATCAGCTCAGCCGAGTGGATCTGTGAGTAGAAGGACAGCGACATGCCCTGGATGTGGCTGTAGAGCTCCCGCCGGATGCCGGCGATCACGCGCTCGCCCACGGCTGCCATGAGATAGGACTGCCAGTAGCGGCCGAAACCCTTGACGACGTAGGTGCCCAGGAGCACCAGCGGGATGACCTTCAGCATGAAGAGGTCGCGCTTGACGAAGATGTCGTCGAGCGCGGGCTTGACGAGCCAGGCGATGAAGCCCTCGCAGGAGGAAACGACGAGAGCCAGGCAGCCGCCGAGGAGGAGCCACGGCAGGTGCGGGCGGAGATAGGGCCAGAGTCTCAGCAGCAGGCGGTACGTGGGTTTTGCGGCCATCAGGCGGTGCGCTTGGATCCTAGCAGGCGACGGTAGAGCGCCTCGGTGCGGTCGAGCTTCGCGGTGACGGAGAACTCCGCCTCGACGCGCTTGCGTCCCGTGCGCGCCATCGCGATGGCCCGGCTCGGGTCCTCGATCGTCCGTAGGATAGCGCGCGCCAACGCGTCGATGTCCCGGGCAGGGAAGAGGTACCCGGTCTCGCCGTCGGTGATGAGCTCGGGGTTGCCCTCGAGCTCGGTGCCGATGACGGCGGTCTCGACTGCCAGGGCCTCCCGCAGCGTGCCGGTGATGCCGAGCCCGGCGTAGGAAGCGTCCACGCAGACGTCGCTCGCGGCGAGGATCTCCGGGATGTCCTCGCGGTGAAGGAAGACCAGCACGCGATCGGCCAGGCCCCGGGCCGCGGCCTTCTCGCGGAGGATCGTGGCCTTGGCCTCGTTGGCGCCCACGAAGAGGAGCCGCGCCTGGGGCGCCCGCGCCGCCACGGTCTTCATGGCGTCCATCGTGTCGTCGTTGCCCTTCCAGCTCCGGATGCCGATCTGGGTGATGAGGTAGTGCTCGTGTCCGAGGCCGAGCTCGCGGCGGATGCGCGTCCGGTCCACGCCGGGGTGGAAGCGGGCCGTGTCCGTGCCTGAATGGATGACGTGGATCTTGTCCGCCGGAACGCCCTGCGAGACGAGCCCGCGCTTGATGGACTCCGAGACGGCGACGACGGCCGTCACGCGCTTCGTCGTGTAGCCGAGCCTGCTGAACGCGTCGATCGGGAAGCTCACCCCCCGGTTGAGGACGAGCACCGGGATCTTCGTGAAGAGGCCGGCCATCATCGCCAGCGTCCGCGCCTTGCCCTTCTGCGCGTGGACGATCTGGATGCGGTGCTGGCGGAGGATGCGCACGAGCGGCGGCACGGACTGGACGTCCGCCTCGGAACGCATGGGCACGGCGTGGTATGGCAGCCCGGCCTCGGCGCACTTCTCGATCCAACCCTCGCCGGGCCGCGTCGCCACGACCACGTGGTGGCCGCGCTCCTTCAAGCCCCGCGCCAGCTCGAGCAGCTGGACGGCGGCGCCCGTGAAGTAGTCGCTCTTCGGATAGAGCTGGAGGATCCTCAGCGGCTCGCTCACTTCGTGAAAAAAGCCCGTACCGCGGCCGCGACCTCGTCGATCTCCGACTCCGTGTGACCCGCCGAGATGGGCAGGGTCAGGATCTCCTTGACGAGACGCTCCGTGTGCTCGAGCGGTCCCGGATCGAGGTACTCGACGGCGGGCTGCCTGTGGCAGGGCACGGGGTAGTGGATGCCCGTGGCGATGCCCTTGTCCTTCAGGTACGCCGCAAGCTGGTCGCGCTCCCGCGCGCGCACGACGTAGAGGTGGTAGACGTGGCGCGCGCCCGGGGTCTCGGTCGGCAGCACGAGCGGCAGGCCCGTGAGCGCCGCATTGTAGCGAGCGGCGAGCGTGCGCCGATGATCGTTCATCGCGTCGAGCCGGCGCAAGAGGACGCGCCCAACGGCGGCCTGGATGTCGTTGAAGCGCAGGTTGAAGCCGATTTCCGCGTGGATGTCCTTGTTCTGCCTGCCGTGGTCGCGGAGCCGCCGGCAGCGCGCCGCGACTTCGTCGTCCTCCGTGACGAGCAGGCCGCCGTCACCCATCACGGTCAGATTCTTCGACGGGTAAAACGAGAACGCGCCGGCGCGGCCGAAGGAGCCGACCTTCTTGCCTTGCCACGCGGCGCCGTGGGCCTGGGCGCAGTCCTCCAGCAGCCAGAGCGTGTGCTTGGCGCAGAGCTCCTGGATCTCGGGAAGGTTGGCGGGGTGGCCGTAGAGGTGCACGGGGACGAACCCGACCGTGCGCGGCGTCACCTTGGCGGCGGCATCCTTGACGTCCACCGTATACGTGTCGTCGACGTCCACGAAGACCGGCGTCACACCGGCGAAGCAGATGGCCTCGATGGTCGGAAACGCCGTGTGCGCCGGGACCAGGATCTCGTCGCCCGCCTTGGCGTTGAAGGCCTTGATGAGCATCCAGAGCGCGGCCGTGGCGCTGGTCGTGAGCACGGCGTGCTTGGCGCCGTTGTAGGCGGCGAATTCCTTCTCGAACTCCTTGCACTGGGGGCCCAGGATGTACTGGCCCGACTCGACGGCCGCGATGACCGCCTTCTTGATCTCGTCGTCCACCGGCGGACGTGACAGCGGAATCGGCATTACGGACTCCTCCTCAGGTGTGGATGCGGCGATACGCGCCGCGGTAGTACAGCAGCGGTTCGAGGCCGGCGTCGGCGCGAGAGTCCGCGGCCTCGACGCGGCCCACGAAGATCGTGTGGTCGCCGGCGGGATAGGCATGGACGGTCTCGCACTCGAGCTCGGCCAGTGAATCCTCGAGCACGGGCAGCCCAAGCGCGCTCTGACGGAAGTCGCAACCGTCGAACTTCTCCGAGGGGTGCGCGGCGGGCTTGGTGGCGAAGCGCGTGGACACGGCCTCGTGGTGGTCCGCCAGGATGTTGACGGCGAAGCGCCTGGCGGCCGCGAGGGCCTGATAACTGTGCGCGTCGTGGGCCACGCAGACCAGGATGAGCGGCGGGGCGAGGGAAACCGATGTGAAGGCGCTGGCGGTGAGGCCGGCGGGGCGGCCCTGGGGATCCATCGTGGTGATGACGGTCACGCCCGAGCAGAAGTGACCAAGGACGCGGCGGAAGTCATCCGATGAAATCACCTGTCTTTTGTAGCAGTTCTGCGCCGATTTTTCAACCTCTTTGCGGGGTTGGAGCGCACTCGGGCGGGCTCTTCCTTGACGCTTGCCTGCGGCGGACCCTATACTCCAGCGAGACGCATCGATCGCAGTCTCAGGAGACGACAACCCCCATGGCAGAGACACCCAGGCCCGGCCCCCAGGCGGCCGCTCTCATCCCCGACGTCAAGTACACGGTCGCCGTGTCGTCCGGAAAGGGCGGGGTGGGTAAGTCCACCGTCGCCGTCAACCTGGCGCTGGCGCTCAAGCGGCAAGGGCACACGGTCGGCCTCGTGGACGTCGACGTCTACGGCCCCGACGTGCCGCTCATGATGGGCACCAAGGGCAAGCCCGGGATGTTCGAGAACAAGATCATCACCGTAGAGGCCCACGGCATCAAGATCATGTCCATCGGTCTCCTCGTCGACGAGCGCGAGGCGCTGGTCTGGCGCGGGCCCATGATCCACTCGGCCGTCCAGCAGTTCCTGCGCGACGTCCTGTGGGGCCCGCTCGACTTCCTCGTCTTCGACATGCCGCCGGGCACGGGCGACGCCCAGCTCTCGCTCTCCCAGGTGGTCCCGCTGGGCGGCGTCGTCATGGTGACGACACCTCAGGACGTGGCGCTGCTCGACGTCCGCAAGGCGCTCGCCATGTTCCGTAAGCTCAACGTGCCCATTCTCGGGCTCGTCGAGAACATGAGCTGCTTCATCGCGCCCGACACGGGCGCCAAGTACGCCATCTTCGGAGAGGGCGGCGGCGACAAGGTCGCCGAGGAGTTCGGCGTGCCGCTCCTGGCGCACATCCCGCTCGAGATCGACACGCGCAAGGGCGGTGACGCGGGCATCCCCATCGTGGTTGGCCAGCCCGCCTCGGCCCAGGCCGCGGCCTTCCTGGCGCTGGCGGGCGCCGTCGCCGCGCGCCTCGAGGCGGTCTCGGCGCTCAAGATGCCGACCATCGGCTGAGCCGGCGTCCGCGGTGGCCCTCGACGACCTCTTCACCCAGCTGAGCGGCGACCGGTGATGAAGGGCGTCGTGATGCTGGCGCTGCTGCTGCTCGCGCCGATGGCGCCCGCCGATCCGGCTTGGGCGGCCTGGGGATGGCTCGGCGTGCGCATCCGGGACCTGTCGGAGCAGGAGATGGAGGAGATCTCGCAAAAGTTCGGGCTGCGAGAGGGGTTCGGCGTGGTCATCGTCGCGGTGATGAAGGAGACGCCCGCCGAGGCCTCGGGGCTCAAGAACGGCGACCTCGTGGTGGCGTTCCGCGACAGGCCGGTGGTCGACACACGGACGCTCCAGTGGCTCATCGCGTCGACCTCGGTCGGGGAGCCGGTGCCGCTGACGGTGCTGCGGCGCGACGCCGGGCGGCGCGGTGTCACGGTGCGGGTCGGCCGAATGCCCGACACGGTCGCCGCGGACCGCATCGCCGCGGAGTTCGGCTTCCTCGTGCGGGATCCCGGCGCGCAAGGCGAGGGGCCCGTCGCGCGCCTGGCGGACGGCCCGCCCGCGGTAGGCGTGGTGGTGGCACGGAGCTCCGCGGCGGCGGCGGGGCTCCAGGTGGGCGATGTGCTGGTCGAGGTCGACGGCCGCCCGGTGCTGACGTTGGCCGCCGTGCGCGAGGCGCTGCTGACTTCGTCCCTCGAGCGGCCGCTGCCTCTCGTCGTCCGCCGGGATTCCGAGCGCGTGCCGCTGCTGCTCAAGACGCCGTCCCGGTAACCCACAATCAACAGTTGTCAAGGCGCTCGGGGAAAGCGCCTCGGCCCGATATAATGCCGGGGAAATGATCGTCCTCGGCATCAACGAAACCCACGGCGCCACGGCGGCCGTCCTTCGGGACGGCCGCATCGTGGGCTGCGCCTCCGAAGAGCGCTTCACCCGCCTCAAGAACGACGCCGGCTATCCGCGGCTCGCCATCGATGCGCTCCTCAGGGAATGCGGCGTTCTCCCGGCGGAGATCGACGTTGTCGCCCTCTCGGGCGCCCGCGCCGCCTCGCGAGAGTGGCTCAACCGGGTGCTCCACGACGAGGGCTACGGCAAGGAGTACTACGGCGTCACGTGGCCGTCTCCACGCCGTGCGCTCGAGAAGAAGATGCGGAAGTGGGGCGCGAAGTTCGGCCTCATCGACGCCTCGCGCGGCAAGTTCGGCATTACGCAAAGCGAGCGGTTCGCCTTCGTCACCGAGCACCTCGGCATCTCCATGGACCGGATCCTCTGCCTCGACCACCACGCCTGCCACGCCGCCGCGGCCTACTACGGCTCCGGTTTCCAGGACAGGGACGCGCTGGTCCTGACCAACGACAACTCCGGCGACGGCCTTTGCGCCACGGCCTCGACGGGCAAGTCCCTCGATCTCACCCGCCATGAAGCGACGCCCTCGTCGCCGGGCTCGCTCGGCGCCTTCTACTCCTTTGTTACGCTGGCGCTTGGGATGAAGTTCGGCGAGCACGAGTACAAGGTCATGGGCATGGCGCCCTACGC
>JACORX010000360.1 GCA_016179165.1 Candidatus Rokuibacteriota bacterium
CCTCAAGCCCCACGGCGTCTACTGGCCCACCATGCTCCACGCGGCGGGGATCCCGCTGTACCGGCGCCTCAACGTTCACGGCTACTGGTCGCTCGGCGGCGGGAAGATGTCCAAGTCGGTCGGCAACGTCGTCGAGGCCTTCCAGCTCACCGACAAGTACGGCCACGACGCCTTCCGCTATTTCCTCCTGCGCGAGATGAACTTCGGGCTCGACGCCAACTTCAGCGAGGAGGCGCTGGTCGGCCGTCTCAACGCCGACCTCGCCAACGACCTCGGCAACCTGGCAAGCCGCGCCACGACTCTGTTGTCGAGGTTCGGGGCCATCCAGGAGGCCGGCGGGCCGCCGACTCCCGAGGACCAGCGGATCCATGTGCTCGCGGCCCAGGCCCGGAGCGTCGTCGACCGCGAGATGTCGGAGTTTGCGTTCCAGAAGGCGCTCGGCGGGATCTGGGAATTCATCGGCGCGCTGAACCGCTACGTGGATATGGCCGCGCCCTGGGAGCTCGCCAAGGACCCCGCGAAGCGGCCGAGACTCGAGAAAGTTCTCTGCACGTTGGCCGACGCGCTTCAATTCCTCGGCATCCTCCTCGATCCGTTCGTGCCTGACGCGGCGGCCAAGATACGCGCAGCAGTCGGCTACACGAAGACTCCGAGGCTCGAGGATGCCGTCGTGGGGCGGCTCACGAGCGTTCCGGTCGTCCAGAAGATGTCTGCCCTCTTCCCGAGAATCGAGGCCAAGGTGACCGAAGAAGCCACATCCGCGGCGGCGGCAGCCTCGGCGGGTTCCGTCAGGATCCCCATCGACGATTTCATGAAGGTCGAGCTTCGCGTGGCTGAGGTGCTCGCCGCCGAGCGCGTGCCGAAGTCGAAAAAGCTCCTCAAGCTCACCGTCAAGGTGGGGGACGAAACCCGCACCGTCGTGGCCGGCATCGCGGAGCAGTACGAGCCCCAGTCGCTCGTCGGCCGCAAGGTCGTCATCGTCGCCAATCTCCAGCCCGTCACGCTCATGGGTGTCGAGTCCAACGGCATGGTGCTGGCCGCCTCGCACGAGGGCACCGTGTCACTTCTCGCGCTCGACAAGGACGTGCCCCCGGGCTCCAAGGTCAAGTAGTGCGCCGGGACATCATCGCGGAGACGTTTCGGCTCCTCGCCCGGCACTTCCACCTGTTCACGCTCATCGCCCTGACCGTGTGGCTGCCGGGCCACCTGATCATCAACTACATCGATTTCTTCGCGACCTCGAAGGGCGCGGCCGACGCCGGCGCGCGCGGCTTCCGGGTCGGCCTGATGGTGGAAGGCTTCTTCGGCCCGCTGGTGGTGGCTGCCACGCTGAATGCATTAGCGCGCATCACGCGTGGCGAGCCCGCAAGCTATGTCCAGGCCATGTGGCACGGCGTTGCCATGTGGCCGCGGCTCTTCATCGCTCGGCTCGTCGCGAGCGCGCTCGTCCTGGCCGGGCTGATCGCGCTCGTCGTGCCCGGGGTGCTCATCCTGGTCCGGCTGTGCTTCGTGGACGCGCTCGTGGTCCTCGATGGGGCGCCGCTCGGCGCCGCGCTCCGCGCCAGCAATGCGCTCACCGTCGGCCGCCGCCCGGCCATCTTCTGGACGGGCGGATTCCTCTTCGTGGCCGTCTTCTCCGTTGCGATGACGCTCTCGGCGCTGGCGGGCGCGGCCGACCACTTCGTCGTCCAGGTGCTGGTCGACTGCGTGATCGCGGTGACGCAGGTCGTGTTCACGATCGCGCTCTTTCTCTTCTATCGGGAAGCGCGGCAGGCCGCCGCGCCGGCTCCTGCAGCCTGAGCGCCCCCCGACGCATTGACACCCTCCCGGGGGGTCGCGACGGTGCTGCTGTTCCCCTCGGGGCTCGCCGGCCTCCGGCGTCGCTCCCCGCGCGGCCCGGCCGCCTGAGCATGGGCGCCCGTCTGCTTCGCTGGGTCAGGCGTTGGGGGATCTCGGTGTGCTCGCTCGGCCTGGGGGTCGCGACGATCTTCGTCTTCAGGCGCGGGCTGCCCCACGTGGGCTGGATCGCGGGCTACCTGCTGCTCCTGGGGCTGCTCTTCGCATTCACCACCGAGCTGCGCCAGCCGCTCGAGCGCCGCGGCCGGCGGCGCATCATCGGTGCCGCGGACTACGCCATACAATCCCTCTACCACGGCCTCCTGCTCTTCGTCCTCCCCGCCTACTACGCGAGCGCGACGCTCGACTCGCTGAACGCGTTGTTTCTCGCCGTCGCCGTGGCGGGAGCCCTCGTGACGGCCGTGGATCCCTGGTACGCAGCCATCGTTCATCCACGGCGCTGGCTCAACCACACGCTGCTGGGCTTCTCCATCTTCGCAGCGCTCAACGTGGCGCTGCCGCTCCTCGGCATCCGGCCCATCCTGGCGCTCGAGGGCGCGGCGGCCCTGACGGCGGTCGCGATGATGCCGGTGTTCCGCGAGCGGGGCGCGCTGAGGTGGCGGCAGGCGTACGCGCGCTCGACCGTGCTCGCCGTGGTGGCCATGGCGGCCGTCTGGGGTGGACGTGCCGCCGTGCCGCCGGCGCCTCTCTTCGTAGCGAGGGCGACGGCCGCGCGCAGCGTCACCATGCTCGAGCCTGTCGAGCCGGTGGACAGCCCGATCCCGGCGTCGGCTGTCGCCGTCTGGGGGGGCATCGCCGCCTATACCGCCGTCTACGCGCCGGCGGGACTCCGGCAGCCCATCGAGCACGTGTGGTGGAAGGACGGCCGCCTCGTGGGACGCGTGCCGCTCTCGCCGCTGCGTGGCGGGCGCAAGGAAGGCTTCAGGACCTACTCGCGGAAGACCGACCTCAAGCCGCCCTACCAGGGACGCTACCGAGTGGACGTGGTGACGGCATCCGGACAGCTCATCGGACGCCTGCGCTTCACCGTCACCCCCTAGCAGGCGGCTGAAAAGGGCCCATCTGCTTCGTTGCCGCCCTCGGCCG
>JACORX010000349.1 GCA_016179165.1 Candidatus Rokuibacteriota bacterium
GCGTAGAGACGGAAGATCCCGTAGGCGACCGTCCCCGCGATCAGCGCGAGGGCGATCAGGGTGAGCGCGGCCAGTGCGGGGCGGCTCACGAGGGCGCTACCGCTCGCGCCGGGATGACCACCGGCGGCCGCATCTTCTGGAGGCCGAGGCCCACCCCCAGCAGAACCAGGCCGCTGACGTCGGTCAGGACCCCCGGGTCGATGAGCAGGAGCGCGGCGGCGCTGAAGAGCCCCCGCTCGAGCCAGGTCGCCGGCCGGATGAAGTAGCCCTCGAGGCCGGCGGCGAGCGCCGTCACGCCGACGATCCCCGTGACCACGGCCAGCGCGATGCCGGTCCACGGCCCGTCGAACAGCAGCGCCGGCGAGTAGACGAAGAAGTACGGCACGATGAAGCCCGCCGCGGCGAACTTGACCGCCTGGAGCCCCGCGCCCCACAGACTGCCCTTGCTGATGGACGCCGCCGCGTAGACGGCGAGGGCGACGGGCGGGGTGACGGCCGACAGGCACGCGAAGTAGAAGGCAAACATGTGGGCGGCCATGGGGGCGACGCCGAGCTTGATGGACGCGGGGATCAGGAGCGCGGCCAGCATGATGTAGGCGGGCGTGGTGGGCATCCCCATGCCGAGGATGATGGCGGCCACCATCGTGATGACGAGCGCGACGATCAGGGTCTCGCCCGCCACCGCCACCAGGAAGCTCGTGAAACGGATGGCCAGCCCTGTCTGGAGGATCACGCCGATGACGATGCCGGCGGAGGCCGTGGCCATGGCCACGGGCACGGTCTGCTCGGCGCCGTCCCGCAGCGCCTCCACCGCCGCCCGCAGCCCCACGCGGGTTTCCCGCCGCAGCCAGGACAGCGCCCAGACCGACACCGTGGAGAGGATGGCCGCGTACGTCGCCGTGTAGCCCTGCAGCAGCAGGGCGAAGATGATCAGGAGCGGGATGAAGAGGTGGCCCTGCCGCCACATGATCTGGCGGAGAACGGGCAGCTCCTCCCTCGGGATGCCTCGCAGGCCGCCCCGGATGGCGTTGAAGTGGATCGAGGCGAAGAGCGCGCCGTAGTAGAAGAGCGCGGGGATGGCCGCCGCCAGCATCACGTGCGAGTACGGCACGCCCATGAACTCGGCCATGACGAACGACGCGGCGCCCATGACCGGCGGCATGATCTGGCCGCCGGTCGAGGCGACCGCTTCGATCGCCGCCGCCGCCTCGGGCTTGAACCCGGTCCGCTTCATCATCGGGATGGTCAGCCAGCCGTCGACCATCACGTTGGCCACGGCGGAGCCCGAGATGGTCCCGAAGAGGCTGGAGGACACGACCGAGACCTTCCCCGGGCCCCCGCGCTGGCCGCCGGCGATCGCGTTGGCGAAGTTCATGAAGAACTGGCCGGCACCCGACTTCTCCAGGAAGGCGCCGAAGATGACGAAGAGAATGACGTAGGAGCCGGCGACGCCGAGGGCGATCCCGAAGATTCCCTCGGTCGTGAAGTAGGTCTGGTCGAGCAGGATCTCGAGCGAGAGCCCGCGATGGCGCAGGAAGCCGGGGAACCAGGGCCCGCCCAGGCCGTAGGCGATGAAGCAGAGGGTCACGATGGGCAGGGCGGCTCCGATGGTTCGCCGGGTCGCCTCGAGGACCAGGAGGGTGCCGAGCCCGGCGACCACCATGTCGGCCGCGCTGAGGGGCTCGGCGGTGGGCATCCGCATGGTGATGTAGTTGTAGTGGACGAACAGGTAGCCGACGCTGGCCAGCGAGACCGCGGCGAGCGCGAGGTCGGTCCACGGGATCCGGTCCCGCGTCGCGCCGCTCCGCCTGGGGAAGAGCAGGAAGGCGAGGACCAGGCTGAAGGCCAGCGTGATCATGCGGAGGACCAGGCTGTCGGGCGCCGCGGTCGTCAGGCGGGCGTAGACGTGGTAGACGGACATGACGACCGCCACCACGCCTACGACCAGCCCGCTGTAGCCGGCGAGCTTGCGCACGACCGGAAGTTACTTCACGAGTCCCGCTTCCTTGTAGTACTTCTCCGCCCCCGGGTGATAGGGCAGACCGAAGTTCTGCGCCATGTCCTTGGCCGTCACACCCTTCATCGCCGCGGTCACGTTGGCGAAGCTCTCCCGCCCTTCGACGATGGCCTTCGTGACCTTGTAGATCACGTCGGGCGACGTCTTGGACGAGGCGATGAGGATCGTGGGGGCCTGGATGGTGACCACGTCCTCGTCGATCCCGTAGGCCGCATACGTCGCCTTCGGAATCACGTGGCGGACGAACCCGGCGTTGAACTGTCGCATCTTGGTGATGATGTCTTCGGACACCGGCACCATGCGGAGCTTGCGCGACGAACCCACGTCGAGTATGAAGCTGGCCGGCACAGTGGTGAACCACCCCATGGCCACGGCCTGGCGGTTCTTGATGAGCTCGCCGTTCTCCGAGAGGGACCCGAAGCTCTTCGTGCCCAGGTCGTCGAGCTTCATGCCGCTCGCCTTGAGGAGCGGCTCCCAGCCCTCGGCCAGGCTGGTGTTGCCGCGCGGGGGTAGCGCCACGGCCTTGCCCTTGAGGTCGGCAAGCTTCCTGACGTCCGAGTCCATGGGCACGACGAGCTGCCAGACGTTCGGGTAGAAGCTCGCCACATAGAGGGGCCTGTCGGTCTGCTTGCCCTTCCACGTGTTGGTCCCGGCCCGCGCGTCGGCCAGCACGGTCGTCATGGACCAGCCGAGGTCGGCCTTGTCATTGCGGATCTTCTCCATGTTGACGAGGGCCGCGCCCGGCTCGACCTGCACGTCCAGCTCGGGGAACTTTTTCTTGATAACGTCGGCCGTGGCCGCGGCCATCGGTGTCCAGGTGCCGCCGGTGGGACCGGCCGAGAAGACGAGGCTCGCCTTCTGCTGGGCGGTCGCCGGCGCCGCGAGGCAAACGCTCGCAAGAAGCACCGTCGCTGCCATCAACACACCGCGAGCGAGAAATGGCGTCATGTCCTGGACCTCCTCAAGGGTTTGGGTTTCAGTGGCCGAGCGGAACGATCTGGCCCGCGGCGTCGAAGCCGAGCGGGCGCGCCTCGCCCACGACCTCGAGGTCGGGGCGCTTCTTGATGTCGGGGAGGTAGGCCTCGGAGCACTCGATCTCCCCGATCATGAGCGTGTTCTTGATCCGGATGACCCGCGCCTGCTCGGGCTTGGTCAGGCCGATGCAGTTGAGCGCGCTGTCCACGGCCTCGCGATCGGAGTCGAACGTCAGCGGCAGCTTGGCGCCGTTGGGGGCGCAGGCGGTGAGGCAGTTGATGGCGGTCTTCTTCCAGTCGATCTTGTCCGCCAGCCGCCGCGTGGTGAAGTCCGCGTTGCCGATGCCGGTGGCGTTGCCGCCGCTGTCTCCGGTCAGATCGAGCGCGACGATCCAGAGGATCTTCGGGTCGTTCGGGAAGGGTTCGTGGGGGTTCGACGGGCGCCCGATGATGTTGGTGTCCATGCCGGCGCCGGAGATATTCTTGCCGATCTCCTCCACCACGAGCACGTCGATATGCTCAAACGGCAGCCGCGCCATCCACTCGCGGGCCTCCTTGAGCAGGCGCCGCTCGCCCGCCTCGAGGTCTTCCGCGTTGAAGGCCTCGACCTTGGCCGTCTCGTCGTAGCCGTTTTCGACGATGCCCAGACCGAAAGCGATCCGCGCCTTGGCGAGCATTTCTCGCCCCACGGCGGTGATGACGGTCTCGTAGCCGTGGTTGACGTTGGCGCGGTGGTACTGGGTGGCGCCCTGGTACTTGCCGAGCCCGATGGTCATCATCTTGAAGAGCCCGGACTCGATGGAGCCCTTGAAGTCCGTGTGCGGCTTGACGCGGTTGACGACGCCGATCCAATCGGCCTCGGAGGCGATCCTGTCGCACCAGACGGGCAGGCCGAGGGCCAGGCCGGCCTGGACGACGTCCATGCCGGCCTTGAGCGGGCAGCCCATGGTCGCTTCCGTGATGCCGTAGTGCGCCAGGATCTCGAGCTGCCCCTCGGCCGTGGCCCCGCCGTGACTGCCCATGGCGGGGAAGACGAAAGGCTTCGCGCCGAGCTCCTTTAAGTGGTCCACCACCGCCCGGACGATGACCGCGATGTTGGCGACGCCCCGGCTGCCGGCACCGACAGCCACGGTGTCTCCGCGCTTGACGGGCAGCCGGGCCTCTGCCATGGCGGCCCGAACCCCGGCGGGGATGTCGGCCAAGCGCCGGCGGTGAAAGGACTGCCTCACCCTGTACATCCTGGGCAGCGGCATGGCGGGATGATACCGGCGGCCCCGGACCCTGTCAACGTCCTTGACTTTGGCGGGCTCTGCCCGTAAGACTGGGGCCCAATTGGACTGAATCTCTTGGCACAGAACTCCCTCTTGACGCACCTATATAGAATGGTCCGCCGCGCCGCGGCGCCCTGCGCGCTGGTCCTCGCGGTGGGCCTGGGCGGCTGCGCGACGATCGAGGACATGTTCCGCCAGAAGCCCCAGGCGCTCCTGCCCGCCACCGACCTCTACCAGGCAGGCGAGCAGGAGATGAACAGGAAGAACTACCTGGCGGCGCGGGCCAATTTCCAGAAGATCGTCGAGCGCCACCCACAGTCGAACTACGCCGCGAAGGCGCGGTTCCTCATCGGCGAAACGTACTTTCGCGAGGGGAACTTCGACAAGGCGGTCAAGGAATTTGAGAGCTTCCTGTCGTTCTTCCCGCGCCACGAGATCTCCGACCTCGTCCAGTTCCGCCTGGCCATGAGCTACTACGACCAGATGAAGCCCGTCGAGCAGGACCAGGGCCTGACGGTCAAGGCGATGGAACAGTTCAAGAAGCTGGTGCGCGAGTACCCCGACAGCCGCTACGCCTCCGATGCTCTGGCCAAGATCGACATCAGCCGCGGCCGTCTCGCCCAGAAGGAACTCTGGGTGGCGGCCTACTACCTCGAGAACGAGAACAACCCTGTCGCCGCGCGCCAGCGGCTCGAGGGCGTCCTCAAGGACTATCCGCGCAGCCTGATCGTTCCGGAGGCGCTCTACCGGCTGGCCGACATCAACGCGCGCGAGGGTCGGACCGAGGAGGCGCAGCAGATGTTCAGGAAGCTGGCCGCCGAGTACGCCTACACCGAGTGGGGACGCCGGGCGAGCCAACGGCTGCGGACGGCAGCCTCGAACTAGCCATGCACGACATCGTGGATCTCCGCTCCGACACGCTGACGCTGCCGACGCCGGCCATGCGCGAGGCCATGGCGCGCGCCGAGGTCGGCGACGACGTGTGGGAGGAGGACCCGACCGTCCAGCGCCTCGAGGATCTGGCCGCTCGCCTCACGGGCAAGGAGGCGGCGCTCTTCGTCTCTTCCGGCACCCAGGGCAACCTGGTCTCCGTGCTCGCGCAGACGCGCCACGGCCAGGAGATCGTCCTCGACCGGGATTCGCACATCTTCAACTACGAGGGCGCGAGCGCCGCAGTGTTCGGCGGCGTGCAGACCCTGCCGGTCGCGACCGAGCGGGGCTTCCTCACCGCCGGTCAGGTCCGCGCCAGCATGCGGCCGAGCAACATCCACATCCCCGCGACCGGTCTCGTCTGCCTCGAGAACACGCACAACCGCCACGGCGGCACCTGTTGCACGCCCGAGGAGATCGCCGACGTCGCGGCGGCAGCGCGCGCCCACGGCATCCCGGTGCATCTCGACGGCGCGCGCATTTTCAACGCCTCGGTAGCGCTCGGACGGCCGGTCGCCGACTTCGCGCGGCCCGTCGACTCTATCACCTTCTGCCTGTCCAAGGGCCTGGCGGCGCCGGTCGGCTCTCTCGTTTGCGGGTCCCGCGACTTCGTCGCGCGATCCCGTCGCGTGAGAAAGATGCTGGGCGGCGGAATGCGCCAGGTGGGCGTGCTCGCCGCGGCCGGACTCGTCGCGCTCGAGAGCATGGTGGACCGGCTCGCCGAGGACCACGCCAACGCGAGAGCGCTGGCCGCCGGTCTCGCCCGGATGCCGCGGGTGCGGCTCGACCCCGGCAAGGTCCAGACCAACATCGTCATCTTCCAGGTGGACCGCGAGGGCGGGTCGACCGAGCTCGCCGCCGGCTGCCTGGCCCGCAAGGTCAAGATCCACCAGATCGGGCCCGGCGCCATCCGATGCGTGACCCACAAGGACGTGGACCGGGAGGACATCGACCGCGCCCTCGACGCGTTCCGCGAGATCACGAAGCCCTGGTAACGGGAGCCCCACCCTATGGCCGAGCGCCTGCTGGACGTCAAGAACCTCAAGACGCACTTCTTCACCGACGAGGGCATCGTCCGCGCCGTGGACGGCGTGGACCTGTACATCGAGAAGGGAGAGACCCTCGGGGTCGTGGGCGAGTCGGGCTGCGGCAAGTCCGTGACCGCGCTCAGCATCATGAAGCTCATCCCGTCGCCCCCGGGCAAGATCATCGAGGGCGAGATCCTCTACAACGGCCGGAACCTCGTGGACC
>JACORX010000357.1 GCA_016179165.1 Candidatus Rokuibacteriota bacterium
CGGCCAACCCGGACGTCTTCCTGCCGACCTCCTACACCTCCGACGCCTTCATCTTCGTCAAGACGGCGAAGAACCTGGACTATAACCCAAAGATGCTGATCGCCCAGAACGCCGGCTGGACCGACCCGACTTTCCTCACCGAGATGGGCAAGGACGCCGAGGGGCACATCACGCGCGCGCCCTTCGCGATGGACATGGCGGACAAGAAGCCGATGATCAGGCCGATCAATGAGCTGTTCAAGAAGATGAAGGACAACCCGGGCGGCCGCGACATCTCCGACGTGCCTGCGCGGGCCTTCACCGGCTTCATCGTGCTGGCGGATGCCATCAACCGGGCGAAGAGCGTCAACCCCGAGGAGATCCGCAAGGCGCTCGCGGCCACCAACATGCCGCCAGAGCAGCTCATCATGCCCTGGAGCGGCGTCAAGTTCGACGAGAAGGGCCAGAACACCGGCGTGCGTGCCATCCTCCAGCAGGTCCAGAAGGGGAAATACGCGACCATTTACCCCTTCGAGCTGGCCGCCGCCGACGTCGTCTACCCGCTGACGCCCTGGAAGGACCGGAAGTAACCCGACTGCGGCAGGCCGCTCAAGAAGGTCCAGATGCGAGGCGGCGCAGGGCGTCGAGAAGGGTCCAGTTGCGAGGCGGCGCCCGAAGGTCGCACGTGAGGCGTCCTCCTGTACGTTGAACGTGCGGCCGAGGGCGCCCCAAGAGTCTTTGATAAATGGCGCAAATGGGCCCTTATCGGCGGCCTGCCAGTGGGAGACTAGCGCGGCGTGACGGCCGAGGTTCTCCTCCAGGGCATCGTGAGCGGCCTCCTCATGGGGTTCGTCTACGCGCTCATCGCCGCTGGGCTGTCCCTCATCTTCGGTCTCATGGAGATCGTCAACTTCGCCCACGGCGAGTTCCTGATGCTGGCGATGTTCTCGACCTACTGGGCCTGGGCGCTCTGGCGGCTCGATCCGGTCGTCTCGCTGCCGCTGACGGCAGCGGCATTGTTCCTTCTGGGCTTCGCGACCTACCAGGGCCTGATCCGCTGGGTGCTGGGCGCGCCCATGCTGGCCCAGATCTTCGCCACCTTCGGGCTGGCCATCTTCCTGCGCTCGGCGGCGCAGGCGATCTGGGGCGTGGACTTCCACCTCGTGAAGGATCCGCTCGTCCAGGGACGCATCTCCCTGGCGGGGCTCTTCATCGGGCTGCCGCAGCTGATGGCCAGCGTGGGAGCGCTCCTGGCCTTCGTCTTCCTCAACTGGTTCATCAGCCGAACCGAGACGGGCCTGGCGCTGCGGGCGACGGCCCAGGACCGGCAGGCGGCCTCGCTCATGGGCATCGACACGGAGCGGATGTTCGCCCTCGGCTGGGGCATCGGCGCGGCCTGCGTGGGAGTGGCGGGGGCGCTCCTGACCATCTTCTTCTACGTCTTCCCCGACGTGGGCGCGAGCTTCGCGCTGCTGGCCTATGTGACGGTGGCTCTCGGCGGCTTCGGCAACGTGCCGGGGACCTTGGTGGCCGGCGTAGTGGTGGGGTTGATCGAGGTGCTGGGCGGGCTGCTGATCGCGCCGGCGCTCAAGTACGTCGCTGTCTTCGTCCTCTATCTGCTGGTCGTCCTCTGGCGGCCACAGGGGCTGTTCGGGCGATTCTGATGCCCAGGCCGCTCACCTTCACGGCCGGCCTCGTAGCGCTGGCTTTGCTCCTCACCTTCCCGCTGGTGTTCACGCTCCCCTACCCGCGCGATGTGATGATCCGCATCTTCCTCTACGCCACGCTCGCCACGGCGTGGAACGTGCTGGCGGGCTACTGCGGCCAGATCTCGCTCGGGCACGCCGTCTTTTTCGGCACGGGCGCCTACACCTCGACCGTGCTCGTCAAGTCGCTCGGCCTCACGCCGTGGGCCGGGATGCTGGCGGGGGCGGCGCTGGCCGTCGCGCTCTCCCAGGTGATCGGCTATCCCGTCTTCAGGCTGCGCGGCCACTACTTCGCCATCGCGACGATCGCGGTGGGCGAGATCGTCCAGACCTTCATGATCAACTGGGACTGGGTGGGCGGGGCGAGGGGGCTCTTCATCCCCATCGACCGGACGGGCTCGCTCCTCGCCTTCCAGTTCAGGGACAAGCAAGTCTACTACTACATCGCGCTCGGGCTTCTGCTGCTGGCGCTCTGGGTCACGCGGCGCATCGAGCGCTCGCGCACCGGCTACTACTTCCGCGCCATCAGAGAAGACCAGGACGCCGCCGCGAGCCTGGGCATTCCGGTGGCGCGCTACAAGCAACGGGCGATGGCGGTCTCGGCCGCGCTGACGGCGTTGGGCGGGACCTTCTACGCCCAGTACATCCTCTTCATCGATCCGGAGTCTGTGCTGCCGCTGTCGCTCTCGATCCTGATCTGCCTGATCGCCGTCCTGGGCGGGGTGGGCACGCTCTGGGGACCGCTCATCGGCGCAGCCATCCTGGTCCCGCTGGGCGAGGCGACGCGCATCTACCTGGGCGGCACGGGCAAGGCCATCGACCTGCTGATCTACGGCTTCCTGATCATGGTCATCTCGGTGGTCCAACCCGGCGGCATCATGGCGCTGGCCCAGCGCGGGCGCCGGCGGACCGGTTGATGGACCGACCCGGAGAGGGGGTGTTGCTGGACGTGCGGGGCGTGACGAAGCGCTTCGGCGGGCTCGTCGCCAACAACGACATCTCTTTCCGCGTCGGCGCGGGAGAGATGGTGGGGATCATCGGCCCGAATGGCGCCGGCAAGTCCACGCTCTTCGATCTCCTCACGGGTTTCCAGCCGGCGGATGCGGGCGAGGTCCTGCTGGACGGCCGCCCTATCACGCGGTTCCGTCCGGACGAGATCAGCCGGCTCGGAGTGGCGCGCACCTTCCAGAAGCTCAGGCCTTTCACCCAGATGACCGTCATCGAGAACGTGATGGTCGGCGCCTTCCAGAAGACGACCGACCTCGCTCGCGCCCGGAGGGACGCAACCAATGCTCTCGAGCGCGTCGGGCTCGCCGACAAGGCGGAGTCGCACGCGCGCGTGCTCTCGACCGGCCAGCGCAAGCGCCTCGAGCTGGCCCGCGCGCTGGCGACCAAGCCGCGCCTTCTGCTCCTCGACGAGGTGACGGGCGGCGTGGACCTCCGCAGCATCCCGGGACTCGTCGCGCTCGTCCGGGAACTCAACGCCGCGGGCACGACGCTGGTCGTCATCGAGCACAACATGGGCGTGATCATGGACGTTTCGCGGCGCATCGTGGCGCTTCACCTGGGCGAGGTCATCGCCGACGGGCCGCCCGCCGCCGTCGGCCGTGACCCGCGCGTCGTCGAGGCCTACCTGGGACAAGCCTATGTCCGCTGACGCTCTGGGCGGCACCGCCCTCGAGGCCCGCGGCCTCGACGTCCTCTACGGCGACTACCAGATCCTCTGGGACGTCTCCTTCCGCGCGCGCCGGGGCGAAGTCGTGGCGATCCTCGGGCCGAACGGCTCGGGCAAGTCCACGCTCATGAACACGCTCTCCGGGCTCGTACGGGCCCGCTCGGGAGAGATCAGCCTGGGAGACCGGCGCATCGAGAGCCTGCCGCCCCACAAGATCGTCGGGCTCGGCCTCGCTCACGTGTTGGAGCGCCGCCGGCTCTTCCCGTACCTGACGGTGCGCCAGAACCTCCTGCTGGGCGCCTATCACCCGGGAGCCAGGGCGCGCCGAGAAGAAACGCTGGCCGACGTCGAGGCCCTCTTCCCGCACCTGCGGGAGCGGCAGACCCAGATGGCGGGGACGCTCTCGGGCGGCGAGCAACAGATGGTCGCCATCGGCCGCGGCCTCATGGCGCGCCCCGCGCTGCTCATGGTGGACGAGCCCTTCCTGGGGCTGGCGCCGCGCGTGATCGAGCAGATCGCCGAAGTTCTGACCGCGATCAACCGCGAGCGCGGCATCACGGTGGTCTTCATCGAGCAGAACGTTGAGCTGGCGCTTCGCATGGCTCACCGCGGCTACATCCTCGAATCCGGCCGCGCCATCCTCGAAGGCCCCTCCGCCGATCTCCTGGCGTCCTCCGAGGTCAAGCGCATCTTCCTGGGCCACTAGCGCCCCTCCTGCGCCGCGGGGCTGGGCTGCGCGACCCCCGCACCCCGGTCGCCCAGCGCCCGGGCCCGCCGCGCGTCACGATGAGTGCGAAGTAGACGAGAAGCGCGGAGAACCCGCGGCCCATGATCTCGAAGAAGTAGAAGAGCGGCGAGCGGGATCCTCTACTCTATTTCCGGGATGTCGTACCGCGGCTCGCCGTGAAGCGAAGGCTTCGGGACGCCCCCTCGTTCCGGGTCGCCGGCAAGCAGATCGCGCCGCCGGCGTGCAGGGCGTGAACCGGCGGATGTTGTGCCGGACGGCCCGACGCGATCCCGCCGCGGCGCCGGCCGCCCGGCTACGACGCGCCGAGAGCGCGGCGGACCCGCACGAGACTAGACTCCGCCCGCCGGTGGGCATCGTCCGTGATGTCGCCGATGTCCTTGGCGAAGCGCAGGAGCGCGCGCATCTCGTTGAGGTACCGCCAGACTCTGCGGTGGTCGGCCCCCGGACCCTGGCGGACCAGCCGCAGGGCAATCCGCTCGATGCCCAACCCGACAGATCGCCGGGCCTGCGGTGACATCGCGCGAGTGACCCGACACACTTCCAGCGCCAGCTCGTACGACGACACCGGGACCGAATCGGAAGGCGTCCCGATGGCCGCGCCCCCAACCGGGACGGCGGGCGCATCGACCCGCGTCATCTTCTCCAGCGCCCGGTCCAGGTACCCGAAGTCGATCGGCTTCAAGATGTAGTCGAACGCTCCGAGCGCAATGGCCTCCTTCGCGAGGACCACGTCGTCGTTCCCGGAGACCATGAGGACGCCGATGCGGGGGGTCCGTGCCACGATGCGCTTCAACGTCTCGATGCCGTCCATCTCCGGCATCCGCATGTCGAGGAGGATGGCGTCCGGATGATCCCCCTCGAGCAGGGCGAGGGCTTCCATCCCGCTGCCCACGGTGTCTACGTCGAAGCCCTGGATGCTCAGATAGTCTTCGATGAGCCCCCGGATGGCGGGGTCGTCGTCGACGACCAGGATCCTCGCCCGGTAGGTTTCCATCGGGTTGTCACCCCCCGCGACGTCGTCGGGCATCGTCAGGGTGACGGCAGCGCCGGCGGCACCGGGGAGCAGCTGGACATCCAACGGATGCTCCATCACCGGTCCCGTTTCCACGCCAGTCCCGGAGCCGTCGCAGCCGCTCGCGCCGGGGCGCCGTTGCCCATGGCAGGGGGCTCTTCCCGCCGGAACGAGCCCCGACGCTCCGAGGGTTGCAGGAGCGCGACCGCGTTGCTCGTCAGTCGCAGGATCTCGTTCATGATGACGGTCAAGCCATCCGACATCTCCTCCCGTTCCGCCCTCAGCTGCTGGAGCTCGGCCCGGAGCGGGGCAACTTCCTTGCGAAGCCCCTCGCTGTCCTTCGACGCGGCCTCAAACTGCGTCTTCATCTCCTCGCTCCTGTCCAGAAGCTGGGGGATCATCTCCAGGAGCGTGCCCGTCTCCTGAATCAATGCCACGGCGCGCTGGCGTATATCCGTCAATTCCATGACGTCCACGGTTTCTCTCCTCCTCGCGACCTCGCGGTCGGCGTGGGTTTCTATGAAAGGCACCGCTCGCGCGGCGACGGTCAGCGGCTCGCGACCAACGTCACCGCGGCAAGATCGGTGAGGCCGGCCAGAATCTTCCGAACACCATCCTGGACGAGCGTGGTCATCCCTCCCTTCTTGGCGTCCCGGAGCACCTCGGTTATCCGATCCCGCCGATAGATCATGTCCTTGATCGTGTCCGAGGCTACGAGCAGCTCGTGGATGGCGAGTCGGCCCCGGTAACCCGTGCCACGGCAGCTCGCGCATCCCCGGCCGCGGTAGAGGGGAGCGTCGGCGTCCCATGCCATGCCGATCTCGGCGGCCTCCTCGATCCCGTATGCGCCCATGAGGCGCTCCCGCTCTTGCGCGGTCGGTCGGTACGGCTCCCGGCAATCGAGGCAAAGGCGCTTCACCAGGCGCTGGGCGAGCACGCCCAGCAACGCGTCGGAGAAATTGAACGGCTCCACGCCACGGTCCAGCAATCGCACGACCGTCTCGGCGGCGCTGTTCGTGTGAAGCGTGCTGAGAATCAGGTGGCCGGTGAGCGAGGCTTCGACCGCGATGGCTGCCGTTTCCGCGTCCCGGATCTCTCCCACCATGATCACGTCCGGATCGCCTCGGAGGAACGCGCGCATGATCGAAGCAAAGGTGAGCCCGATCTTCGGCCGGACCTGCACCTGGCGGAGACCCGGCTGCGTCAGCTCGACCGGATCCTCGGCGGTCCAGATTTTTCGCTCCTGGGTGTTGAGAACCTTGAGCAGCGCGTGGAGCGTCGTCGTCTTGCCGGCGCCGGTCGGTCCCACGCAGAGGAGCATGCCGTGGGGCGCGGCGATCAGTCGCTTCAGCTCCTGGAGGTTCCGCTCGTTGAGCCCTTGCTTCTCGATCGGGATGAGGTCCTGCGGTGCGAGCAATCTCAAGACGAGGTCCTCGTTGCCGCGGATCGTCGGAATGGTGCTCACCCGCACCTCGAGGTCACAGTCGGCCACGCGCGCGCGAATCTTGCCGTCTTGAGGCTTTCGTCGCTCCGCGAGGTCGAGGCTCGCCATGACCTTGAAGCGCGCCACCAGGGGGCGGGCGATGGAGAGCGGCACCTTCTGGTACTCGAAGCACCGGCCGTCGACGCGGAACCGGATGATGGTCTGATTCGAGAGGCTGCACGGCTCGATGTGGATATCCGACGCCCGCTCCAGATGGGCTTCCTCGATGATGTGGCCGGCGAGACGGATGATCGTGCTGTCGTTCTCGCGGATGCCGCCGTCCGTCGCGCTATCGACATCGTCGAGATCCAGGTCTTTCCCCTCGGATTCGAGGTCTTCGAAGAGCGACCGGGTCGTCGTCGCGGGTCCCGCCTGAAACGTCTCGTCGATCAGACGCACGACGTCGTCGGAGATTCCGACCACGAGCTTGATCTTCTGTCCGGCGAAGAGGTGCCCGATCGCATCGACTTCCGGGAGGTCGTACGGATCGCACAGGAGGACCGACAGCGTGTCGCCTTCCCGGCTGAGCGGGACCCAGCGGCCTCGCCGCACCCGGTCGGCGCTGACGTTCTTCAGGAGGTCGGGCGAGATGATGGTCCGCCTGTCGACCTGGACGAAGGGACAACGGTAGAAGAGGCTGAGCGCGAGCCCGATGTCAGGCTTGGGGATCCCGTACTTAAGGGTGAGGAGCGACTCGACACTGACTTGGTGCTCCCTGGCTTCGACGGTGGTAGCGGCCAGCTGGTCGCGGGTGAGGAACCCGCGGGTCACCAGGTATTCGAACTTGAAGGGCCGTCGGCCTTCCGCACCCGGGGTGTTGGCGCTGCTACCAGCGGCTAGTCGGCTCGCGATCGCCCGTACGGCGTCCCGGAGGTCGCCGTGGGTGGCCGAACTCGACGCCCTACTGGGGGGCGCGGACTCGGCGCGGCTCTCCCGGCTCCCCGGTTGGATTCGTGTGGTCCCGTTCGTGTAAATGGCCGTCTCCTCCTTCGTGAGCGAACCTATTAATCTGGACACAACCGGTGCAACTCCGGTGCCGCAGAGACACCAGGTCGGAGGAGCTTGAAAATATTGACTTCTTCCGAAGCAGTGACCGGGACGGTGTCGAGAGCGTGACGAGCAGCGGCAGCAAGACCGCCCTAGAGCGTCGGTGGTCCCCCGGCACGGTGTCGCTGGGTTCTACGGGCCCTTCAGGGGAAGCGGGGCACGGGCACGCTGTAGGGAACGGGGAGGGGCGGGGAGTATAG
>JACORX010000353.1 GCA_016179165.1 Candidatus Rokuibacteriota bacterium
ATGGCGCCGCGCGGCGGAGGCACGACGGCGTCCGCCGCGCCCTCGAGGAGCCGATCAGGACGCGGCGGTGCTGGGCTTGGGTGGGGCGGGGCCGGGACTCTGCCCCGAGTGGGCGAGGTCCAGTAGACTACAGCACCGACCATCGTGCGGCCCGACCGAGGACCTTCAGGTTGTTGACGATCACGCGGGAGCCTGACCGCGCGCTGTATCCCGGTTGATCCTCGGTACCGGCACCGCGAAAATCAGCGCATCACGGCGATGCGAGCACCGAGCTGAAAACGTCCTGCATGCGGCACCGGACCGCCTCCGGTGTGAATGGCCTCCGGGCCTGCTGCCGATCACCCGGAGCAAGCAGGTTCTCGCCGGTTAAGCCCCGCTGCACGGCCTTGGCGAAGCCCGCGGCATCGTCACACACGCTGACGCAGGCCCGTGCCTCGACAGGAAGCCCCTGTACGCCGACGGACGTGCTCACCAGCGTGGCGCGGCTGAACAGCATCTCTACACTCTTGACGCTCACTCCGCTACCCGCACGCACCGGATTCACCAGCACCCGAGCCCGTCGGACTACTGCTTCAGACCAACCAGATTGACCGCCACCGCCAAACGCCGGCGCCAGGACGTGGCGCACTCCATCTGCCGGCGCATGTACACGTGCTCGATATTGTGCGAGCGATACAGCAGCGGCCGCTTCAACTGAGTCGCGAGCCAGCACGCGCAAGCGGCCCCATACAAGCCATCGAGGAGGATCGCCCGAGGCCCGAACTCGCGGGCCCATTGCAGCAACGCTTGGTGTTTGACCGTCACCCACCTCGAGGCGGCATGCGATGGCAACCGCCACACGTGCAGCATCCGGCCAAACAGCTCCCCCACCCCGCGCCTGACGGGAACAAGCATTGTCGTGTCACAGACGGTCGCCAGCCCGCGCCGCACAACGATTTGAGGCTCGCCAGCTCGCGGCACGTCGTACCAGCACAACAGCGCGGTCTTGACGTTCAGAGACTTCAGCAGCTTGAGACGACGCCACACATCGACTCGCCCGCCGCTATTGGGGGGGACGGGAACATCGTTGGCAACTACCAGGACCGACATGTCCGAGAACCGACTGTCCCCGGGCCGAGTGCTCGGCAGGTCCGCACGGCACGCGGGCGCGCGGGCGGACCCGTTTGCCGTCGCGCCCGAATCCGGCTGCGCCTACGGGAGCGCTTCGGAACCAAGCGCAGGAGAGGATGGATGGCGCCCCACCCTTCGAATCCCCCTATGCGCCGGCGAGTGCCCCTCGCCCTTGACGAGCGCGAATACAAGGCTGACGGAACCTCGCGAGACCGGAGTTCACTGCACCATGACTCAGCCGTGACGATGTGAACCCAACATGAGGAGACACACACCACGGCTTGACACGGCCAGCCGCTTCATACGAGCCAACAATAACACCGTCCGGCAGCGGTCGCCCCCCTCCTGGCCTCCGTCCCCGTGACATAGTCTCCCATACTCGGACGCTGGCCGCCCCAGGAGCCGATGCCGCAGCGAGGAGAATCTAAGTAGGTAGGGGAGTCACGCCCGACACGATGACGCCCTCGGAGGCCGAGCGCAAGATTCGGTCAGTTCAATCGGCGGCGGATCGGGGCTGGAAGCTCACCACCGACAGGCCGGCAATGGCGCGGTAGTGACGGACGTTGGCAGTGGCCAGGGCGACGCGACCTTCGAGGGCCGTGGCCGCGATCAACGCGTCGACCACGCGCAGGCCTACGCGCAAAGCATGGAGCTCGAGGAGTCGAATGGCACGCCGTGATATGGCCTCGTCGGGGTGGATGACCGCGGCCAGGTTCTCGGACGCGAAGGCCGCCACGTCACGGGCCTCGCGCTGGTCACGGCAGCCCTGCACAAGCTCCATCACGGTAAGAGCAGATACCGTGCGCTCGGGGAAAGGCACTCTAGCCAGGAACCGGCGAGCGGTTTCATCACCGCGGAAGTACCAGATGAGGATGTCGGTGTCTACGATCACCGCGGGAGCCGCGGCGCGCGGGAGCTATCCAGCCACCGTTTCACGTCACGCATGTCCCTGCGCCGTCGCCACATGCCGAAGCCAATAGGCACGAGCTCCTTCTGGACGATCCGATCCAGGGGCGCGAGGACCGCGATCCGCTTTCCACGGTATGTGATGACAACCTCCTGGCCTCGGCGGACGGTGTCGAGCAGCGTCGACGTCCTCTGCCTGAGATCCTTCGCCGTAGCGGTCCGCATGTTTCGCCTCCAGGTGGAGTGTCTACTTGAAAGTATACACCTGGTGTGTGCCGCGCGGGACGAGAAGGCCACGAAGCGCCTGGCGACGCAGCCTTCACATCGACCGCGTGCGGGCCTGCCCCGGCCGGGCCGCTTGCGCTCGGTGGTCGCGCCGCCGCTCGCCGTCATGGGTCACCTCAACCAGCAGCTCGCGTACTCGGACGCGACGATCGGGCACCTCGCCGTCCAGGATCCCCGCGTGCCGCGGTTGCGCTCCGTCCCCGGCGTCGGCCCCGTCACCGCGGCCGCCGTCCTCGCCACGGTCGACGACGCGCAGGGCTTCCACCGCGCGCATCAGCTCGAAGCCTATCTCGGCCTCGTGCCCCGCGAGTACAGCTCGGGCGAGACGCAGCGCCGCGGCCCGATCCCCAAGGCCGAGCACTCGCGTGTGCGCTGGCTTCTCATGCACGCCGCACGCTCGATCCTGCGCTGCTGACCGTCCGGGGCCCGGAGCGTCACGCCGGCCGGGATGTGCACTTCGAGGCCGAGTGCGTCAATCAGTAGCTTTGCGACAGCTCTGTCGCTGAGCGGACCTTGACGAAGTACCCCTTGAAGCGACCGAGGTCATCGTCGGAGACGAGGTCCGACACCATCACGCAGACGAGCCCTGACTGCTTCCAGACGATCAGCGTGAATCCGTCGTCCTTGGTCACCAGCGGGCGCCACTTCGCGATCTGGACCCTGCCGCGCTCCGGGATGGCGACGGTGGGGCCGCGCGCGATGATGTAGCTGACCGAGTGGCCGTCACGGTCCTGGTAGGTCAGGGCGAGGGCGCGGCGACCTTCGAGGAAGGTCGGCTGGGCGTTGACGAGCCGGAGGTCCTGGTCGCCCGTGAAGACCCAGTTGAGCAGCACGCCGGTCTCGTCCATCACGCGGGGCAGGGCGCCCGCCACCGCGTCCGGCCGCGCCTCGCCCCAAAGCACCGCGCGCGCGTGCTCCGTCATGACGGCGCGCGAGAGCAACTGGAGCGGGTCGCCGCCCGAGCGCGGCAGCGCGGGTACCAGCCAGAGCAGCATGACCATGGCGGTGGCGAGCGCAGAGAGCGCGGGTGGCAGCCAGAGCGACGGCCGGCGGCGGCCCTCGGGCGGGCTCAGCGTCTCGACCACTGACACGCGCAGGCGCGCGGGCGCCTGGTGCCGTGCCAGGCGCCCGCGCAGGAGCCGCGCGATCTCGTCCGCTTCGCCGCCGTGGTCGTTGATATCGGTCGTCATGTCCTCAGGCCCTGTCCGGCCCGCCGTAGTCCTTGAGGAGCCCCCGCATCCGCTCCTTGGCCCGGAAGATCCGTGACTTCACCGTGCCGACCGGACAATCCATGATGCGGGCCACCTCCTCGAGGGACAGCCCCTCGACCTCGGCCAGCAGGAGCGGAGTCCGGAACTCTTCCGGCACCAGCGCCAGCGCCCGCTCCAGATCCATGTGGGCGCCCGCGCTCTCCCCGTCCTCGACCGGGGCGTGGTGGAACATCGGCGCGTCGCTGTCCGGCACGCCCGCCTCGCTGATCGCGGGCTCGCGCTCGCGGAGGCGGAAAAAGGTCAAGGAGGTGTTCCTCAGAATTTGAAACATCCAGGCGCGCATGTAGGTTCCCGGCTGGAATCGGTGCGAGAAGCGGAGCGCCCGGGCGTACGTCTCCTGGACCAGATCCTCGGCTTCCGACCCGTTGCGGGTCAGGTAGACGGCGAGGTTGTAGAGCGCGTCGAGATGCTTGAGCGCCTGCTGCCTGAACTCGTCGTCAGCCACCGCGGGCTCCGGAGGCCGGCTACTCGAACCACCGGGCCGGCAGGTCGGACGGGCGCACAGCGTGCTCGTCCGACAGGGCCTCGATCAGCTCGCGGATCGTCTGGTAGAGCACCGGGTGCTCCAGCTCGGGAGCGAGGTCGGCGAGGGGGCGAAGGACGAAGGCGCGCTCGTGCATCAGGAGATGCGGGATCCGCAGGTGATCGGGGCCGCTGATCACCTGGTCGTCGTAGAGGAGGATGTCGATGTCGAGCGGGCGCGGCTCGTAGCGCTGGCCCTCGGGCCGGCCGGCGCCGCGCGTGCGGCCCAACGCGCGCTCCACGTCCTGGACCTGCTCGAGCAGGGCCGGGGGCTCGAGCGTCGTCTCGATCGATACGACGCAGTTGAAGAACCAAGACTCCTGGTTCCGGGCGCTCTGCCCCGGCTTGCGCTCCCACGGCTCGGTCCAGTACACGGGCGAGGCGTCGAGGAACTGCACCTCGGGCAGCGTCCGCAGGCGGGCCACGGCCTTGCGCAGCAGGGCGGCACGATCGCCCAGATTGGAGCCGACGGAGAGAAACACCTTCGCCATGCCTTGCCCCATGCCGTTCCGTTGCCCGCGCTCAGCGCCGGCGGGTGAGCTCCACGCCCGGGATGCCCTGGAGCCCCTCCATGGGAGGGGTCAGCTTTCGCACCCGGACCCGCACCTCGGAGCAAGGGAACTCGCCCAGCAGCATGGCCGCGAGCCGCCCGGCCAGCCGCTCGAGGAGATTCACGCGCTCCTTGGTCGACTCTTCCACAATGCGCGCCGCCACGAGCCCGTAGTCCACGGTCGTCCTGAGATCGTCCGAGGCCGCGGCCGGGGCCAAGTCGACGTGGAGCTCGGCGTCCACCGAGAACCACGCGCCGACCGTCTGCTGGGCCTTGGTCACCCCGTGGTGACCGTAGAAGCGCACGTCTTCGAGGAAGACCTTGTCGGCGCTCAGAGCTTGAGCCCCTTGAGCCGCTCCATGGCCTCGGCCAGGCGCTTGGCGTCGATCGTCAGCGCGATCCGATAGAATCCTTCGCCGGACGGGCCGAAGCCCACGCCCGGGGTGACGACGCAGCCGACCTCGTCGAGGAGACGTGCTGCGAACGTCCGCGAGTCGAGGCCCTTTGGCACGGGCGCCCAGACGAAGAAGGCCGCCTTGGGCACGTCCACCTCCCAGCCGAGCGCCTTGAGCCCCGCGACCACCACGTCTCGCCGCTCCTGGTAGATCCGGCGGTACTGCTCTGGAATATCCTGCGGCCCCGTGAGCGCGGCGATGCCGGCTTCCTGGACCGCCTGGAAGACGCCCGAGTCCACGTTCGTCTTGATCTTGCCGAGGCCGCCGAGGTAGCGCGCGTTGCCGACGCAGAAGCCGATGCGCCAGCCGGTCATCGAATACGTCTTGGAGAGCGAGTGGAATTCGACGCCGACTTCCTTGGCGCCCGGCGTCTCGAGGAAGGAGGGCGGCGTGTAGCCGTCGAAGCGGAGCTCCGAGTACATGGCGTCGTGGCAGACGATGATGCCGTGCCTGCGCGCGAACGCGGCCGCCTTGGCGAAGAACTCGCCGCCCGCCACCGCGGCCGTCGGATTGTTGGGGTAGTTGAGGTACATGAGCTTCGCCCGGCGCGCCACGTCCTCGGGGATGGCGTCGAGGTCGGGTAGGAAGCCGTTCTGCCGCCTGAGCGGCATGAAGTGGACTTCGCCGCCCGCGAACCACGTCCCCGCCGCGTAGACCGGGTAGCCGGGGTCCGGCACCAGCACCACGTCACCCGGGTTGACCCAGGCGAGCGGCATGTGCGCCGTGCCTTCCTTGGAGCCGACCAGCGTCAGCGCCTCGGTCTCGGGGTCGAGCGCCACGCCGAAGCGCCGCATGTACCATTGCGCGACGGCCGCGCGGAAGGTGAGCAGCCCTTCGTAGTCGGGGTAGCGGTGATTGGCCGCGTTGTCGGCGGCGCGCTTGAGCGCCTCGATGATGTGCGGCGGCGTCGGCAGGTCGGGGTCGCCGATGCCCATGTCGATGAGGTCCGCCCCGCGGGCGCGCGCCCCGCGCTTCTTCTTGTCGATCTCGGCGAAGAGATAGGGCGGCAGCTTCCGCAGCCGCTCGGCCATCTCGAAGGTCTTGGGGGATTCGGCCACGCGCGGATCTGCTAGCAGGCTGCTGAAAAAGGCCCATCTGCTTCGTTGGCGCCCTCGGCCGCACGCTCAACGTACAGAGAGTACGCCTCGCGTGCGGCCGTCGGGCGCC